>JALYMD010000881.1 GCA_030773875.1 Chloroflexota bacterium
CGGGCACGCCTTCAGCTAACTCCTCGTATACGCAGTTGACGAGTGCGCTGCGGTGGAAGAAATATTCCTCCCCGTTGGGACCAATCACAAACCCGAACCCACCGTCCGGCACTACCCGGTCAACGACTCCCCGTAACATCAACACGCTCCTTTCGGCCGTTCCTCTGTTGCACGATCGATTGCTGTCGCGGTTTAGTTGGCCAGCCCACGCCCGTCGGCCAATAGGCTGCGTCTACTGGCCCGTCGGGAACGTGTCCGGCACGTCGCTTTCCCAACCCGGGTCCTGGTCGAGCGGCTCGAGCGCCCGCGTCTCATCCAGGTGAAGCAGGGCATCGAACTGGTCTGCCAGCCTGGCGTGGAAGTAGTGGCTCCAGCGCTCCGTCTCCGGGCGGTAGATGACGCCGATCGCCCGCTGCAGGCGGGGCTCACGCAGTCGCCCAGCGGCCTCGCCGCCGTCGCGGAGCGGGAGCAGAAACCCCGGCAGTTCCGTCTTGTGGAACAGCTCCTCGTAGCTGCCGGGCAGCCCAGGCCGAACGCGCTTGCGCTCCCCAGGATCGCCCCAATCCGTAGCGGCAGTGACGGTCCCCTGGTAGGTGCTGAAGCCGACCAGCACCGCATCCCGCTCCGCGCGTTCGCGCACCAGTTGGCCGAGGTTCAGCTCTCCGCTCTCACCCATCTCGGTGGCGCGGGCATCGCCGAGGTGAGAGTTGTGAGCCCACACGACGACCTTGGTCCTCCGGCCGTTCCGGTCGAGGTGAGCGACTAGCGCTTCCAGCGTTTCGGCCATGTGGCAGTCACGCAGATTCCAGGAAGAGACCCGACCGTGGAACATGGCGCGATAGTAGGCCTCGGCATTCTGGGCCAGGCGCGCATTCTGCTCGGCGGCGAAGAACTCGTCCTCGGCCACCTGACCGTCCTGCCGGGTCAGCTCAGCAGCACGACGGCGCAGCTCGACGAGCTGCTCGACGACCGCGTCCTGGCACGGCTCGGTGGTACCGTAGCTCGTCGCGAACCCGTAGGCCTGGGGGTCGTCGCTGAAGTGGTCGAAGCAGGCGTAGCGCGCGCGCGCCCGTTGCGCCGCTTCGGGGTCAACCTCATCCAAGTAGCCGATCACGGCTTCAATCGACTCGCCGAGACTGTAGAGGTCGAGCCCATAGAAGCCGGTCTTCGGCGCGTTGGCCGGGAGCGCGTCGTTGTGGGCACGGAGCCAGTCAACAAACTCGAGCACGACGCGGTTGCGCCACATCCAGCGTGGAAACCGCTGGAAGCCGGACAGGGCCGCGTTCGCGTCCGGGTCTCCACTCGCGCCGCGCACGAAACAGTTGACCCGGTATGCGTCCGGCCAATCCGCTTCCACCGCGACTGCGGTGAAGCCTCGCTCCTCGATCAGCCGCTGAGTGATGTCGGCCCGCGCCCGGTAGAACTCGTGGGTGCCGTGGGAGGCCTCCCCAATCAGGACGAAGCGGGCGTCGCCAACCATCTCCAAGAGCGGGTCGTAGTCCGCTGCAGAGCCGGTCAGCGGGTAGGCGGCGTCCCGGACCACGTCCGTGAGTGAGAGAACGTTCTGGCTTGCCATGTTCCTGCCTCCTCTGTCCCAGGGCTCAGTCGCCGGCCGCTTAACTCATCCAGACCCGTGGCTGCCAGCAACCGGTCGGCCGCGTCCCGCAACGAGGTCGGGCCGACGGGGTCGTCTTCGCAACACCCGGACCACCCGACCAACGAGGGCAAATCTGCGGGCTTCCCGAAGCAGGGGGGCGCCCTTCAAAGTCCGGCGAGGCGGAACTACCGGATGAGCGTGAGGGCTGACAGACCAGGGGCTTTCCGATGAAAGGACGCTGGTCCCGAGGCGAGCCGAACCGCCATGCTCGGTCTCATAGCAGATGCGTCTCAGGGGGTGTCGTTCCCTCCAGCGTCGCCGTTGCCGTGCCCGGGGATGCATCCCTGAGCTCACACCACGAGGCCGCTCTGCGGTTGAGCTCGAGCGGGCAGTCACGGAACCCCGGCTGATGAAAGACATCACCCAGGTGCGCCCAGTCCATCCAGGTCCCGAGCGCCGGTGCCTTGTCACGGGGATCGATCGTGCTCGCCTGTTAGGAGGCCGGCGTCGCTTCCTCCGCGCTGTCTCCGACGATGAACGGTGTGGCAAGCGCGAGCACGTCGGTGGGGGTCAACGGGCTGTCGAGCGCTTCAGGGAAGGGCGAGGTCTCGTTGCGCCAGTTGAGGTACGCGGAGTGCCGACCCTCGACGGTGTGGATGCTCGCTGCCGCTGCCAGGAGCTCGGGATCCACGATTTGCGGCGCGACCCCGGCGTAGGCCGCCACGCCTACCCTGCATCAGCCTGAACCGCCAGCGGTTAGCTCCCTACATCCCGGGGCACCGCTCGCGGACAACAATGCTCTGCACGTGCCCGGCACCCCTTCTGAGCCAAGGTCCTCCTACCCTTTCACCGATGCACCGCGAAGCCGTGCGAGCGCGGCTCGGGTTTCCGGAACGACGAACGGGACCGAGGCAAACGTGGCGGCGGAGGCGAGCAGGCACCAGGAGCAGAAGGCCCGGTGCTTGGTCCACTGG
>JALYMD010000882.1 GCA_030773875.1 Chloroflexota bacterium
CCAACGCGGCGTTCATTTTTATCGCACCGGAATCGATGGCTGAGCTGCTCCACCGGCTCCGTTCGCGGAAAACGGATGACCCTGAAGCGCTTATGAAGCGGTTCGGAACGGCCAGCAGGGAAATCTCCGACTCGGCGGACTTTGACTACGTCATTTTCAATGAGGCGGACCGGCTCGACAAGACGTTGGAGCAGATTTGCGCGGTAATTACTGCCGAGCAATGCCGCATCCACCAGTCCCCGATCGAACTCTAACCCCGCACACTCGAAGCTGGAGGCGGGGAAAACAATCGCCCTCCTCTCCTTCCCTCCCGGGCGGCCCTAAGCGGCCGAGTCGCGCGTCTCCTCGTCGTCGTGTCCCGAGTCGGGCGGTACCCGCTGCAAGGTCGACTTGTCCTCGACGCGGTCAACAAAGAGGGTGCCGTCGAGGTGGTCGATCTCGTGTTGGAGCACGCGAGCCGCATACCCCTGGACCTTGAGCCGAACATCCCGGTTGTCCAAGTTCAGCGCTTTAACCGTAATGGCATCGAAGCGGGGCACCTCTCCCACCCAGCCCGGGATGCTGAGACAGCCCTCAAGCCCGAGCTCGCGGCCCTGGGCCTTGACGATCTCCGGGTTGACTAGCGTCAGGGTAAGCCCCGGGGCATTCTCCTCCTCGTATCCCTCTGGGACATGGACCACGATTAAGCGACGGGGAACGCCGACCTGCGGCGCGGCCAGACCGACTCCGGGCGCGTCAAGCATCGTTTCGTGCATGTCCTGAGCAAGCTTCCGGAGGCTGTCGTCCACCTGCCGGATCTTCGTCGCCTTCTGTCGGAGGCGTGGATCGCCCTCCAACACGATATCAAGGATGGCCATCGTTTCCCTGTCTCCCTCGGTAGGCGGAGCCGCCTGCTGCGCGCCCCGAGAATCGTCCTCCGAGTATCGCCCAAGGAAACCCTTTATCTCAACATGCACGCCGGACCCAGGGAATCATGTCGGGACCAGATGCTGAGGCGCTATCGTCTGGTTACCACGATGCGCCTCAGGGCAGGGGATCCATGACGAGGTTGGGGGGCCTGTTCACGTCGCTGAAGGACCACCCTGACCGACACGCAACAGCTTGCCTAGTCGTTGATTCCCCCGCCGACGTTCTGGACGCTGAAGGTGCCCGCCTCCTGCCCATCCAGCAATATCCGAGCAGTTCCAGTGTCCTGTTGGGGGACCGCGAACGAGACCTCTGTCGTCTGATTCGCCGCGATCTCCTGGCTGTTGACGATGCCTTCTATCTCCAGCGTGTGGCGCTCGCCGTCTCCCTCCACGATCAGCACGAACGGAAGCCCCGCCTGGCTTTCGATGTTATCAGGATCGAGTTTTCCATCCTTGATGGTCACCGTCTCGGTCGCGCCGTCCTGGGGCAAGTTTCCGCGTGCCACGGACCCCGGTTGGGGTGACGCAACTGAGAGAGCCCGGTTGACTGGCGACGCAATGTTTCCGCCTGTGTTCCCCGGGTCCTCGTTCTCCTCGTCCCCCCCGCAGGCCACGAGGCTGAGGCTGATCACGAAAGCCGAAGCCAACCATCGCGCCCGACGATCGAGATGAAGCCACTCAAACTGTTCCACGGTGCTTGCTCCCCTCCGCCCGCGTACCCCGCGCGACACCGCAGCGATCGGCATGCCGGCAACACGCGCTCTCCGGGTTCGCAATCCCCATGCCGGATCATCAGGTCGGACCCCCGTCGTCGGGCTCGTACAAGCGCGGCGCGATGAGGTCCGGGTGGAGGGACCAGTCAAGAGAGAGTGGCAGATCTATCCGGTGGAGTGAAGAGGCACGTTGCGCAACTAGGAGAGCAAGCTCTGAGGATCAACATCCACCGTCCATCCCGGTCTTGCCGGCAAGCCGTCCAGGAGCGGCTCCAAATCATCCGCGCGCAACACGATCTGCCATTGGTACCGACCACGGACTCGACTCGCGAAAGCCGGCGTCGGCCCGAGCAGATCAACTCGCAGGCTTGGGGCCGCCCGGCGAGCGTGTCGGGCCAGTTCAAGGGCCATGGTGTCCGCTT
>JALYMD010000883.1 GCA_030773875.1 Chloroflexota bacterium
GGCACGCCCCGGTCCGCGTACTCGATTGCCTCCTCCACCACCACGCCCAGCGACCGGGTGCCGTAGCGCTCTAACGCGAGGGCCCAGCAACTCACCGTGCCGGGCACGGTCGACGACCGTAGCCCGTCCTCGGGGATGCCGCCGATGCCCCGATAGAAGTCAAGCGTCGCAGCAGCCGGGGCAGCACCACTCCCATTGAGGGCGACCACCTGGCCCTCATCGGCAAGGTGGATCAACATGAACGTGTCACCACCCAGGTGACCATTCCGCGGCTCCAGCACCGTGAGCAGCGCAGCGGCCGCCACGGCGGCGTCGACGGCGTTGCCTCCGTGCCGGAGCACCTCCAGCCCGACCTCACTCGCAAACTGGTGGGCTGACGCCACCATGCCGCGCCGCGCCATCGTCACATCGCGCGGTGGACCCGCCGTCATCGCAATGTTGCCACTGTGCTGCAGATCCATGGTCAGGATCTGCTCAGCACTCAACTCCATGATTCATCCTTCCTGGGCGGAACCTGCCTCGTCACCACTCCTGGCGGAGTCAGGCAGATGCATGGTCAGCCACTCTCGGACGACGGTGAGAAACCGGTCTTGCTCCTCAATGAACGGGTAGTGCCCGCTGTTCTCGAAGATGACAAGTTCACCCCGACGTAGCCCAGCCACCAGCTCCTCAGCCTGTCTGACAGACGTGATCCAATCATGCCGGCCGGTAATCACGAGGACCGGGGCGTCGACCTCGCACAGCCGGTCGCGCAGATCGTACCGCTGAAGGGTCGGCAGGATACGGCGTCGCGTTTCCAGCGTGTAACTGCATCGTCGCGCCAGCGCATCAACCTCGGTGAGCGAGAGCCGATGGAAGTAGAGCGGGAGGATATCCCTCCAGGCCCGCTCGAAGGCTGCATCACTCTCTAGGCTGCCATCCCACAGCCGATGCAGTGACGCGAGCATCTCCGGCGTGGCCCGCTGCTCGGCGACCTTAATTGATTCTTCACGGAACCCATGGCTCGCGGATGTCCCGACCAGCACCAGGGCCGATACGGCGTCTGGGTGGGCCAGCACATCGGTTAGGGCAAGGAATCCTCCATAGGAACTACCGAGCAGCGCGATGCTTTGAGTCTCAAGGGCAGTTCGGACATCGTCGATCGACTCTGCCATGGAGCACAGCCTCTCGTCCTCCATGGGCCCGGACTGCCCGTGGCCGGGCAGATCGAAGAACACCAGTCGCAGATGTTCCGCGAGCGGGTCAAGGTATGGGCGGAACAGGCGATGGTCCGTCCCAGGACCACCATGGACGGCGAGAAGTGCCGGGCCCCGGCCCAGGTCGGCGAATGCCAGGCCTCGGCTCGTGGATCGCGGGAGGAAAGGTTCTGGCTCGCCGATCAGCATCACTTCAACCGAGGGTCGAGCACGTCACGGAGGGCGTCGCCCACGAAGTTGAACGCCAGCACCGTCACGAAAATCGCCGCGCCCGGGGCAATGGCGAGCCAGGGCTCCCGCTGCATGTACCCCCGGGCCGTGTTGAGCATACCGCCCCAACTCGGTGTGGGTGGCTGAATCCCGAGGCCGAGAAAGCTCAGGCCGGCCTCCGCAAGGATTGCGGCTGGAACGGCAATCGAGGCTTCGACAATGATCGGTGACATCGTATTCGGCAGCATGTGGCGCAACATGAGCCGGCCATGAGTGGCACCCAACGACCGGGCTGCTTGCACGTACTCCAGATCCCTGATGACCAGCACCTGTCCTCGGACCAGTCGCGCAAATGAGGGGATGCCTGTTATGCCGATCGCGATCATGGCATTGGTCAGGCTTGGCCCCAGCATCGCGGTGATGCCGAGCGCAAGAACTAACGCCGGAAAGGCCAGCAACCCATCCATGACGCGCATGATGATCGTATCGACCACGCCTCCGGCAGAGCCCGAGATTAGGCCCAGGCTACCCCCGACGACCATCGCAATGCCGACCGCTATGATCCCTACCTGGAGCGATACCCGTGCGCCGTAGATCACCCGGCTCAGCGTGTCTCGTCCGAGCTCATCCGTGCCGAGGGGATGGCCAGCCGTCGGCCCCTGGAGAAGGTCGGGGATGTTCTGCGCCGTCGGATCGTAGGGAGCCACCACAGGGGCAAGCAGCGCCGCGATGATCACCGCGGCGATGACTGCCCCCCCCACCAAGGCTCGTGGGGTGCG
This sequence comes from Chloroflexota bacterium, assembly GCA_030773875.1. The sequence goes on from JALYMD010000883.1 coordinate 2,186, forward strand.
CCATAGCCGTCCCCCGAACTCACGCATCGGGGAGGAGCTCGCCGGCTCGGCGTCACGCGGAAGCGGTCGCCGGAGAACCTGCCCACCCGTCTCGGCCTCCACCGCCATTCCTCCCTAGTCAATCAGGCGTACGAGATCCGCGGGTCGAGCTGCACATACATGATGTCCGCCAGCAGGTTGCTAAAGATGCGGACGAGGGCAAGAAAGAGGACCACACCCTGGACGATCGGGAAGTCACGCGCGAAGATGCTGTCAACCACGAGGCGGCCGATACCGGGCAGGGCGAAGATGGTCTCGGTCAAGATCGCTCCACCGAGGAGGGCCCCCGTCTGGAGTCCGACGACCGTCACCACTGGGAGCAGCGCGTTCTTGAGCGCATGCCCAAGGATGGTGGCGTGGTCGGTCAGACCTTTCGCGCGCGCCGTCCGCACGTAGTCGGCCCCCAGCACCTCCAGCAAACTCGAGCGCATCATTCGTGAGATGATCCCGGCCAGCGCCGCCCCCAACGCGAGCGACGGCATGATCATCAGCTTCAGGTTCTGCACCGGGTCGTCGAGGAACGGCACGTACCCACTGGGCGGCAGCAACCGCAACCGCTGGGCCAAGAACAAGATGAGCAGGATGCCGAGGAAGAAGTTGGGCAGCGAAACCCCGACCAGCGCGAAGGTCGTGCTAGCGACGTCGAGCGGTGAGTTGCGTCGGATCGCCGCCAGGATCCCGGACGGCAGCCCGATGGTCAGGGCCACCAGCAACGCCAGGAACGCAAGCTCGAGAGTGACTGGAAGCCGAGAGGTAATCGCTTCGAGCACCGGCTGGTTCGTCCGGATGGATCGGCCGAGGTCGCCAGTGAGTACGTTGCCCAGCCAGCGGAAGAACTGAAACGGGAGCGGCCGGTCGAGGCCAAGCTCGCTACGGAGCGCGGCGACCGATTGGGGATCTGCGTCTTCGCCCAACATCAGCCTCACCGGGTCCCCGGGCGTGAGATGGAGCATCAGGAAGACAGCGACGCTGACGAAGAGCAGGACCGGTATGGTCGTAACCAGCCGACTCCCGATGAACTTGGTCATCAGCTACGACTTGCTGAGCCAGGTCGTCTTGAAGCGCATCAGGGCGTCCGGCGTCACGGTGAAGCCTTCGACGTAGTCGCCGGCGGCGAAGGACGCCGGCGGGAAGTAGGTGAAGACGTACGCCGCATCCTCGTTGATCAGTCGCTGGATCTCCTGGTAGATTCGTGCCCTCGCTTCCCGGTCGGTCGTCTGCCGGCCCTCGGCGATCAGCCGGTCAATCTCCGGGTTGTTGTACCGCCCGTAGTTGAATGCTCCCTCGCTGTGGAAGATGGGCTGGATGTTTCCGTCGGGATCGATGCGGCCGCTCCACCCCAGACTCAGGGCGTCGAAGTCGTTCTGCTCGCCGGCCTCCAGGAGCGCCCCGAACTCGAGCGTCTGGATCTCAGCGTTGATCCCGATCTCTTTGAGATTCGCTTGCACGATCTGGGTGATCTTCTGCCCCAGGGGCGTGTTCGCGACCTTGAGAACCATCGGGAACCCGTTCGGTTGCCCCCCCTCGGCCAGCTTCGCCTTCGCCTGCTCCAGGTCGCGCGTCCTCCCCTGATAGTTCGGGTCGAACGCCCAGCTGCTCGGCGGAATCGGCCCATCGGCGATCTGGCCAACCCCGAAGTAGGCCGCCGCAAACAGCGCCTCCCGGTCGACGGCAAGCGCGACCGCCTCACGCAGGGCCTTATTGGCGAGCGGGTCCTTCGCGGTGTTGATCCACAGGCCCTGATAGCCCACTCCGAGCGCTTCCAGGTATGCCAAGCCGTTGGTCGCCTTGATGTCTTCCACGTCTTTGGGATCCACGGTGTAGAGGAAGTCGACGTTGTTCGTCTTCAGTTCGGTGAGGGCGACCGTGGCGTCAGGAATGGGCCGGTAGCGGAGTTCGTCCAGATACGGTACGCCCTCTTCAAAGTACTCCTCGAACCGGCGGAAGGTCACATGGTCGTCTTTCACCCACTCCACGAACCGGAACGGCCCGGTCCCCACCGGGTTGCGGGGGTAATCCTTCCCGTACTGTTGCCTGGCGGTCGGCGAGACGATGTACCCGGCCCGGTCGGAGATGATCGCGAGAAACGGCGCGAACGGGTTCTTGAGGCCAATCCTCACCGTCAGCGGGTCGACGACGGTCACTTCCTGGACATCGATGAGCTCCGGGCGTCGGGGCGACGCGTTCGTCTCGTCGAGGATCCAGTCGAAGTTCCACTTTACGGCTGCCGCATCACACGGGCTGCCGTCATGAAAGGTAACGTTCGGACGCAGCTTGAAGACATACGTCTTGTCGTCAGGGGTCTCCCACGACTCGGCCAAGTCCGGGACGATGTTGAGGTCCTTATCGACGGTGACCAGCCCGTTGTAGACGCTCGTGTAGACGTTGCGGTCCACCCCCGCGGAGGCGCCATGTGGGTCGATCCCGATGATGTCAGAGTTGAGCGCCACGGTAAGCGTCCCGCCGCGCTGTAGCTCTTGTGCGCCGACGCGGTTCACCCCGCGGGGAGCGACGATGCCGACCAGTGATGCAGCACCACCAGTGAGTGCCGCTAGCTTCAGCAAGTGCCGCCGGTCCAGCCGTGCCCGAAATACGTCAGCGATCGGTCTGCCGCAATCGGTCTCGTTCATGGTTTCCCCCGTCTGGCTAGTCGATCCAGTCATCTAACTGATGGCTTTATGGTGCGATCCCGATGGCGGGTTCTTGGTGAGGAGGCCAACGTCGCCTTCTCCCGGGTTGATTCCCTCCTCGTCACCAAGGCACATGGGAAGGTGGGCCACGCTACCATAGCCTGGTCCCCCGGTCAACGGGTTGTGCTAGTTCGCACGGTCTTTTCATAGTCGAGCGGGGGCGGTAGGCTCGGCTACGAACTGACCGCTGCCGCACCAAGGAGGCCCAGCATGGCCCACGCCGCCCGCCCCGTTCCCCCCCTGGTGCCGTACCTGACGGCCGTGCCCGATCCGCGGAAGCCCCGCGGCAAACGCCATCCCCTGAGCGCCATCCTCGCGCGCTCGTGCGCGGCAATGCTGGCCGGGTGTGACAGCCTGCTGGCGATCGCCGAGTGGGGCCGAGATCCTGCGGGGGGAGCCCGCTTGGCCGAGCACCTCGGCTTGACGCGGGCCACGACGCCCTGCGTGGCGACGCTCCACCGCGTCTTCAAAGCGATCGATGTGGCCGCCTTCGAGCGGGCGGTGGGTGCCTGGGCCATGGCGACGGAGGCGGCGCAGGCGGGCGACGCCCCCGATGGCC
>JALYMD010000884.1 GCA_030773875.1 Chloroflexota bacterium
CGGTTGGGGGAGGCCTGCGAGATGATCAGGCGGCTGTATGCGGAGCCCACCGTCGATTTCGAAGGGCGCTACTACGAGTTGAAGGAAGCCCGCTGCGAGCCCAAGCCGGTGCAGCGGCCCCATCCGCCCTTCGTCATCGGCGGCAGTGGTGAGCGCCTGACGCTCCGGGTCGTTGCCCAGTACGCCGATGTCTGGAACTTCGTCGGTGGCTCAGCCGAGGAGTTCGCGCGGAAGGCAGGCATTCTCCACGAGCATGGTGCCGCCGTCGGCCGCGACCCCGCCGAGATCCGGCACTCGGTGCAGATCCCTGTGACCTACGACGACCTGCCGGGCACGGCCGAGGCGGTCCAGCGCTACGTAGACACCGGCGCCACCCATCTCGTGCTCAACCTACGCCCTCCCTATCCCGATGGGATCGTGGCCCGGCTCGCGTCGGACGTGGTACCGAGGGTGCGGGGATGAATCTCCGGGCTCACTCCACGAAGCCCCACCGGGGCCGAGCACGGGCAGGCGGTCACGGGCGAGCAAGCGAACAATCGGAACCCGTATACGCACAACATAGGAATGGTACTTTCCCGTGATCCCAGGTCGAGGGGCCGACGGCCAGTCCTCCCCAGTGATGGTTGTCCGTCAATCAGGGATCAGGCGTTGTCCCACCGACCGACGCTTACGTCGGTGTCTCGCCGTGGAGGATGGTGGTCAGCGTCTGGGTGTCTATGTTGCCGCCGGAGATGAGGCAGGCGATGGTGCCCCTCCCGGCCCGCCCGGTGAGGGCTGCGGCGACGGCGGTGGCTGCCGCGCCTTCGGGCACTACCCGGTTGCGTTCGATGATGAGGCGGGCGGCCGCAGCGGTTTCCTCGCGAGAAACGACGATCGCCCCGTCGAGGAGGCGTTGAGCCAAGTCGAACATCTCGGCGTTGACGAAGGGGCTGCCGATCCCGTCAGCGAAGCTCGGGACGTAGGGCACCTCGACGGGGTGGCCGGCCGCGAGCGAGGGAGCGAGGGGTGCTCCCGTGTCGATCTCGCTGGCGTAGACCCTGGTCTGGGGCCGGAGCGTCTTGATCGCGGAGGCTATCCCGCAGCAGAGACCGCCACCGCCCCATGGAACGATCACGGTGTCGACCTCCGGCAAATCCTCCAGGATCTCCAGTCCGATCACGGCGTTGCCCGCCATCACGTCCGGATCGCTGTAGGGATGGACAAAGACGCCGGAAGCTCCTTCGCGATGGCGGGTGCGAAAGATGTCGACCCACTCGTCGACCGGCAACTCGACGACCCTACCCCCGTAGCGCCCGACGCTGGCGATCTTCGTGCGCGGCGCGGTCTCCGGAACATAGACGGTGCAGGGGACACCGAGCGCGCGGGCCGCCCAGGCGACGGCCTGGGCCATGTTGCCGGCGCTGCCCGTCCAGACGCCCTCGGCGAGTGCCGCGCGGCCGGCCTTCACCATGGCATTGTGGGCACCGCGCAGCTTGAAGGAGCGGATCGGCTGGAGACACTCCAGCTTGAGAAAGATGGCCGGGACCGGCTCGTCGGCGTCGAGGCGAACGAGCGGGGTCCGCAACACAGCGCCGCGCGTCCGCTCCCGCGCCTCCTCGATTGCTTCGAGCGGGATCGGCTCCCAGTAGAGCTCCGGTCCCGCCGGGACCGCCTTTCCGGCCGCCATTCGTGTTCCCCTCGTCCCGATCGATCTAGCGTCGCGGCTGCCACGATAGCCCGGGATGAGGTGCTGGGCAAGGTGGTCTCTTCGTCCGGGATGCCTGCTTCACGTGGCTCCAGTGGAGGAACGCGGGACAGGTGGCCGCGGAGGCGGCGAGCGGGAAGGATAGGGCGACGGGGCGTGACAGGGATTGCCAACGACGGGATAGTGCAGGGCGCACGACCGCCGTCGCGAGGGGGTTCTACGTAGGTACGTAGACGGGGGACGCGACCCTGCCGGCGCGAAATCGGACACTTGTCCGATGCGGGCGCGGTTCGGGAAAGGCATGCTGGAGATGTGCCGGGACGGGTTCGGTGTGGAATCGGACCGACCGGTGCAGAGAGGAGCACCCACATGCATCACCAGGATCCGAGCCTCACCTACGAACTCGCCTACTCCCGCCGCGACGACCTGCTGTCGCTCGGGGCAAGCAGTCGTCAGCACACCATCACCGTGGCTGGCTCGTTTGTCCGTCGGGGACTGCTGGCCGGGCGGCGAGGACTCGGGGTCGGTCTCGTGCACGCGGGCGAGTGCCTCAGCGGCGAGGTTCGTGAGGCACGGCAGACCACCGAGGGAACCTCTCGGGCCGCGCTCCAAAGCGCCACGAGTTCGGCCAACTGATCTATGCTCTAGGTATCCGGGATGACGGCGGAAGCCGTGTAGGCGGGGTGGGTGGGTCATGCTCACCACCTCTCCAACAGCCGAATCGGGGTATAGTTAGCGGCCAATCACGCAAGGTTCAGCGTGGCGCCATCCCCCGCAATGGGCGGCGGAGGCGGGCTGAACGCTTGCGGCCGCGCTCGACCGCGACGGGAGTCTGCATGGCTATCGATCTCACCACGACCAACCCGGAAATCGCGGGCCTCGTGCCGCCGCCCGTCCGGGCGTTACCGGACGCCCAGGGGCGGTTCGGGCAGTTCGGGGGCAAGTACGCGCCGGAGACGTTGATGCCGGCGCTGGAAGAGCTGGAGGCAGCCTACGCCGAGGCGCGCCGCGATCCCGCCTTCCAGGCCGAGATCGATCGCCTCTCCCGCGACTACGTTGGCCGGCCCACGCCTCTTTACCCCGCCGACGCCCTCTCGGCCCAGGCCGGTGGGGCCCGGATCTGGCTGAAGCGGGAGGATTTGGCCCACACCGGCGCCCACAAGATCAACAATGCGCTCGGCCAGGGGTTGCTGGCGAAGAGGATGGGCAAGCGGCGAGTCATCGCCGAGACCGGCGCCGGCCAGCACGGCGTTGCCACCGCGACGGTCTGCGCAATGCTCGGGCTCGAGTGTGTGGTCTACATGGGCGAGGTCGATGTCGCGCGGCAGGCGCCGAACGTGGCCCGGATGAAGCTGCTCGGGGCTGAGGTCCGCCCCGTCTCCTCGGGCTCGCGCACGCTCAAGGACGCCACCAACGAGGCAATCCGGGACTGGGTGACCAACGTCGAGCGCACCTTCTACATCATCGGGTCGGTAGTAGGGATGCACCCCTACCCGATGTTGGTGCGGGATTTTCAGGCGGTGATCGGGCACGAGACGCGGCGGCAGGCGCTGGACCAAATCGGACGGCTGCCAGACGCGATCGTCGCCTGCGTCGGCGGCGGCTCCAACGCGATGGGGATCTTCTACCCGTTCCTGGAGGACCGCGCCGTCGAGCTGATCGGCGTTGAGGCAGCCGGGCACGGAATCGATTCTGGCAAACACTCGGCGACGCTGGTTGCCGGCCGGGTCGGGGTGCTGCACGGCTCCCGCTCCTACCTGCTGCAGGACGAGGCCGGCCAGGTGGTCGAAGCGCACTCGATCTCGGCCGGGCTGGACTACCCGGGGGTCGGGCCAGAGCACGCCTTCCTTAAAGACAGCGGGCGCGCTCGCTACGTCGGGATCACCGACGCGGAGGCGCTGGAGGGGTTCCAGGCGC
>JALYMD010000885.1 GCA_030773875.1 Chloroflexota bacterium
GCGCATGCCCGGGGCGCCGATCTGACGATCGCCGACAAGAAGCGCTTGGAGCTGACGCGGGCGCTGGCGACCCGGCCGCGCCTGCTGATGCTGGACGAAGTGATGGCGGGGCTCAACCCGGCCGAGCGGGCGCAGGCCGTCGACTTGATCCGGGCGATCCGGGACCGGGGAACCACCGTCCTGCTGGTGGAGCACGTGATGGAGGTGGTGATGCCGATCTCCGATCACGTGGTGGTCCTCGACTCCGGGCGCAAGATCGCGGAGGGACCGCCGCAGACGGTGGTGCGCAACCCGGACGTGATCGCGGCGTACCTGGGCGAGAAGTACCGGCCGCAGGACGGGGAGACCGCGTGATGCTGCTGGAGGCGAGCCACCTCAGCGCGGCCTATGCCGGGGTTCCCGCGCTCCACGACGTCAGCTTCGGGATCGAGGAGGGGCAGATCGTCGCTCTGATCGGCTCCAACGGGGCCGGCAAGACGACCACCCTGCGCACCATCTCCGGCCTGCTACGGCCCGAGCGGGGGGAGATCCGGTTTCGGGGCGTGCGCCTGGATCGGGAGCCGACGCACCGGATCGCGGAGATGGGGATCGCCCATGTGCCGGAGGGGCGCAAGCTCTTCAGCCGCCTGACCGTGCGCCAGAACCTACTCGTCGGCTCCTACACAAAGCAGGCCCGGGCGCGCGAACAGGAGGCGATGGAAAGGGCGTTCGCGATCTTTCCGCGGCTGCGGGAGCGGGCCGATCAGCGGGCCGGGACGCTCTCCGGCGGCGAGCAGCAGATAGTGGCGATCGCCCGTGGCCTGATGCTCCAGCCGACGCTGCTGATGCTGGACGAGCCGTCGCTCGGGATCGCGCCGAAACTGGTGGACGAGATCTTCGCCACCGTGCGCGAGATCGCCCGCGCCGGCACGACGATCCTGCTGGTCGAGCAGAACGTGCGCGAGTCGCTGGAGCTGGCCGACCACGCCTACGTGCTACAGACGGGCACCACCATCACCCACGGCACCGGCGCCGAGCTGCTCGCTTCGGATCTGGTCCGCCGCGCCTACCTTGGGATCTGACGGCCGCCGGGGGTGGGCGAGGACCCTTGTCCCCTGGCCCCTCGCACAAGAGCGGGGGCAGGGGGAGTGCGCTCACGGGGGCGGCGAGTGGTCCGCGTCATCGGCCGCACGTGGTATGAGGGGATTTGTGCGCCAGGCGGCCCATTACCCACGGCTGACCGGGTTGCACAGGGAGGAACTATGACCGACGACCACGCCATCGACCTCAACAGCGATCTGGGGGAGGGTTTTGGCGCGTACCGCATCGGGCCGGATGAGGAGTTGTTCGGTTTGATCTCCAGTGCCAACGTCGCCTGCGGGTTCCACGGCGGCGACCCCCGGGTGATGGAGCGGACGGTCGCCGCCGTGAAGGCGTACGGCGTCGCGGTGGGCGCCCACCCCGGGTTTCTCGATCTGGTCGGGTTTGGCCGCCGGGCGATGGCGGCCACCCCGGACGAGGTCCGGACGGATGTCCTGTACCAACTCGGGGCGCTCGACGCCTTCTGCCGCGCGGGAGGGGCGCCGCTCCGGTACGTCAAGCCGCACGGCGCCCTCTACAACGTCGCCGTCAAGCAGCCGCCGATTGCGGAGGCGATCGCGGCGGGGGTCCGGGCGTACAACCCCGATCTGATCCTGCTGGCGCAGCCCGGCACCGCGCTGATCGCGGCCGGCGAAGCAGCAGGCCTCCCGACGGCGCGGGAGGGGTTTGCGGACCGGGCCTACAACGCCGACGGCACCCTGGTTTCCCGTCTGATCCCCGGCGCGCTGATCACCGACCCGGAGGAAGCGGCAGACCGGATGCTCCGTCTGGTCACGGAGGGACGGCTGCGGACGCTCGACGGGCAAGACCTGGAGCTGACCGTCGATTCCATCTGCACCCACTCCGACACGCCCGGCTCGGTCGCCATCGTCCAGGCGGTGCGACGGCGCCTCGAGGGAGCGGGGGTCGCGATCCGTCCCTTCGGCGCCCGGTGAGCGGATCTCCCGGTTCACAGGAGAGCAGCGCGCCAGACCCGCCGCGGATTCGGCGGCTGGGCGACGCCACTCTACGGGTCGAACTTGCGACGGAGGCCGGACCGGAGGCGACGGCTCGGGTCGTCGGGCTCACGGCGGCGCTGGACGAGGCCTCCCCGCCGGGGCTGCTCGATCTGATCCCGGCCTACACGGTGTTGCTGGTCGTCTTCGATCCCGCTCTCGCCGATCCCGACGATTTGGAAGCGCTGATCTACCGGCTGGCGGCCGAGCTGGCCGACCGGCCGGCCGCCGAGCCGCGCCGGGTGAGACTTCCGGTCGCCTACGGTGGTGAGTTCGGTCCGGACCTCGGGGACGTTGCCGCGCACGCGAGTCTATCGTCGGACGAAGTCATCGCGCGCCACGCGCGCGAGGCGTATCTGGTGGCGTGCCTGGGCTTCGCGCCGGGGTTTCCGTTTCTGATGGGGCTGCCACCGGAGTTGGCGATTCCCCGCCTGCCGTCGCCGCGCACCCGCACGCCCGTCGGCTCCGTCGCCATCGGCGGCGTCCAGACGGGCGTCTATCCGCTGGACACGCCGGGGGGGTGGCGCGTGATCGGGCGGACGCCGGTGCCGCTCTTCGACCTCGCCAACCCCGATCCGTTCCTGCTCCGGGCCGGCGACCGGCTCTCCTTCGCCCCAATCTCGCCGGAGACCTACGCCGAGATCGCGGGGAGTCCCGACAAGCGTGCTTACGTCGAGGGGCTCGCGGCTCCCGGCCGGGACGGGCGGCCGGGAGGTGAGACTAGCACTCGGGCGGATGCGGTGGGCAGGGATGAGCCCGTCACCGAAGGCGAGCGGGGGGAGGTACGCGTTCTGGAGCCGGGCCTGCTCACGACGGTGCAGGATCTCGGTCGGCCGGGTCTGGGCCGCTATGGCGTCACGACAGGCGGCGCGGTCGATCGGGCATCCCTGATTCTCGGCAACCGGCTCGTCGGCAACCCGCCGGGCACCGCCGGATTGGAGATCACCCTGCTTGGCCCGCGCCTCCGGTTTGCGGAGCCGGCGGTGATTGCCGTCACCGGAGCCGATCTCGGAGCGACCGTGGATGGTGGGTCGATTCCCTGCTGGGAGCCGGTGCCGGTGCCCGCGGGCGGGGAGATCGCGTTCTCCGGCGGGGACGGCCGGGGCGTCCGCGCGTATCTCTGCGTCGCGGGCGGTATCGATGTTCCACCGGTACTCGGCAGCCGGAGCGCGGATCTCACCGGGCGGTTCGGGGGCGTGGAGGGCCGGCCCCTCCAGGCGGGCGATGCCCTCCCGCTCGGGAGACCGGCCACGCGGGCCGACGATCTGATCCGGCGCCGGTTGGCCACCGTGCCCCCTGCCCACCAGTCAAGCGTCGCGCTGCGCTGCACGCTCGGTCCGCAGGAGGATCGGTTCAACCGGGAGGGCATGGAGGCGTTTCTCCGGGCCGGGTTCACGGCGTCGACCAAGGCCGACCGGATGGGCGTGCGGCTGACCGGCCCGATGGTTGAGCTCTCGCGCGGGGCTGACATGCTCTCCGAGGGGATCGCCCCGGGAGCCGTTCAGGTGCCGGGGGACGGGCAACCGATCGCCCTGCTCACGCCGCGCCACACCGTCGGCGGCTATCCGAAGATCGCGACCGTGATCGGTCCCGACTTGGACAAACTGGCGCAGGTCCGGCCGGGCGACACGGTCACGTTCGCGGCGGTCGACGCGGCTGTCGCGCGGGAGATGGCGCTGGCGTACCACGCTGCCCTGGGCGAGGATGCGGTGACGACGGTGCCACGCCTGGTTCCCGGTGTGGCGCCCTTGGGGGCAGGAGCGGCAAACGGAGGCAAGATGGGTCAGGATCGGGGGGGAGATTGGGGACCGGCCGGGGTGGTCCGCGTCATCGAGGCGGCGCGGGCGGCTGGGGTGACGGCGTTTCGCCTTGAAGTCGCAGGCGCTGGCCTCAAGCTCGAACTGCGTTTGGGGCGCGACGAGAGCGGACTCTCCCCAGGCTCCCAAGACGATGGTGCGGTTGCGTCGTCTGGTGGCATGAACGATCAGGGGCAGGAGCAGGACGGCAACATCATCTCTGCTCCGATGCTCGGTGTTTTCTATCGGCGGCCTGGGCCGGATCAGCCGCCGATGGCGGAGCCCGGCCAGCCAGTCGAAGCCGGACAGGCCATCGGCTTGATCGAGGTGATGAAGACCTACCACGAGGTGACCGCGCCGCGGGCTGGGGTGCTGGCCGAGTTTCTGGCCGAGGACGGGGCGTTCGTCGAGTATGGCGCCCCGATCGCCCGGCTGGGCGAGGAGAGTTGACCGGGCATTGCTGGCGACCGGGATGGGAGTTCCCGTCGTGGCGTTCGCGGGATGACCCGAGCGACGCGTGCGTCGCCCCTACCAGCGTCTCCCCATCACCCGCAAACCGCTCACTGCCTGATCCAGAGGACGCGGTTCGGCTACGTGCCTATGGCGCGAAGAGGGGGGGCCGCCGGTTTCTGAC
>JALYMD010000886.1 GCA_030773875.1 Chloroflexota bacterium
ACTTGATGTCCACCTCCGTGCCGCCAGCGGTGCTTGGTGGCGTTCGCGGCGCGGGCCTCCCTGCTGCCGGGACCCCGATCGCGGAGGCAACACCGGGCGGAGCGACACCGGTGGTCGAGGGCACGCCGTCGACCGACCCTGGCACGTAGGAACCGGGTCGCGCAGCGCAAACGGATAGAGACGGGCAATGATCTCCTCACCCGGAGATCATTGCCCCTCGGCTGTGGACGTCGCCCTGCCGGCAGGCGTCGTCTCGACGACAGCCGACGGGATCATGGCCCTAATTCGCGACCTGAACGAGCGCCGTGGTCTCACCGTGGTGATCGTTACCCACGATCCCGGCGTGAGCCAGCGCACCTACCGGATCGTGCGGATGCGCGACGACCTCATCGTCGGCCAAATGACGCTCAGCACCCGCGCTGAGGTTCGGGAACCCGCCCTGGCCTAGACCCTTCTCGCACACGTCTCGCACACCTTGCTCAGAGGCGCGCTCGTCCGCGCCTCCATCCAACGCTGTCCGCGGTCCTAACCGCTACGCTCGGGAAAGATACGGCTCGCAATGGACGACAGCTTCGGGATCCCGATGGCCGGGATCATGCACACTCTGCTGGTGCTGCTCGCCCTCTGCCCCCTTGCGGTGACCTGGGTAGCGTGGCAGCACCCCGTTATCTTCAAGCTGGGGGTGCGCAACATTCCCCGGCGCCGGGCCCAATCGACGCTGATCGTCGTCGGCCTGATACTCTCCACGCTGATCATCTCGGCGGCGCTCGGCACCGGCGACACGATCGACCACTCGGTCACCGTCGACGTCTACGACAACCTTGGCTCCGTCGACGAACCGGTCGTCGCCAGCAAAGACGGCGAGGTGACCGCCGACCTCACCGCCGAGGGCGCATTTGACGCCGCGGCCCTCGCGGACGTGGAGTCTGCCCTCGCGGGCGACACGAACGTCGACGGCCTCCTTCCCCTCCTCGACGCGCGGGCGTCGATCGTCAATGCCGCGAAGCAACTGGCCGAGCCCGGCATCATCCTAAGCGGGATGACTCCGCGCGCCTCAAGGCACTCGGCGGCCTGACGGGATCGTCCTCAGCGCGAGCCTCCCCGGTGATCTGAACGCCGAGATCAGCGACCCCGTCAGCCTCTACGTCAACGACGCTCCGGTCACCTGCACCGTCGCGAGCATCGCCCAAGACTCGTACCTTGGCGGCACGCGCCGTAGCCGCAGCAGCGACCTTGAGACCTCGGGCGTTGCCATGCTGCTCGCCGCGCTCCAAGAACTGGCCGGCCAGCAGGGTCGGCTCTTGGCCATCGCGGTCTCCAGCGCCGGTGGCGTGCGCGACGGCCCGGACAACACCGATGCCGTCGTGGCCAAGCTCCGAACGGCCCAGGGTGAGGCGAATCAGGTTAGCAGTCGTCTCAGTGGGCTTTGGACGGGTCCTCTGCGTTGTACAGGCTGGCGAAGCGTGGCGTGCCTGGGTTGACGCTCGTGAAGGACGTCCCCACCAAGAGATCACCACGCCTGACCTGGCGCGCCGGCACGCCGTCTCTCCAGTCCGTAGATTCGCTCCCTGATTCCCAAAGTCGACCCCGGCCCGGATGCCGCCCCTCCGCCGCAGTGGTTGGTACCCTTGTTTGGCGGAGGGGCGGCGCGGGCAATCAGAACGGTTCGAGGGGCCAGATCGGGCGGCGGATGTTCCGGAAGGGTAGGCGGGAGAGGTCGGCGCCGGTGATGCCCGCCCCCTCGACCAGGATCACCTCGCGGGCGATTGGCTCGAAGGCGGCGCGGAAGTGGCCCTTGCCCTTGAGCCCGATGACCCGGCGGCGCGAGGGCTCGATGTCGTGGGCGCGGAAGACGTTGAGATCGATCGGGGTTTCCGCGCGCGAGGTGACGAGGACGTCCACAACCGGCCCCCTCATCTCCCTGTCGTCCGGGCGCCGGCAGCCCAGCACGACGCTGGCACCCAAATCGACCGGCAGCCCCGCCATCATCGGCCCGTTGTTGACGAAACGGCCGTCTGGACTGCACCGGATCTCCGCCAGCACGTCGAGGGGAGGGCCGTGGAGCCGGTCGGTCTTGCCGCCGAGGGAGAGGCGGACCGGCTTGCCGGCCCCGGCGGAGAGGGCAGCCGCGACGGCGTCGGGGTCTTTGACAAGGGCGACCGCAGCGCCGCTGACCCCCTCCGCAAGGAAGAAACGGACCAGCTCCGCGCTGTCGCCGGGACCACCCGTCCAGGGGTTGTCGCCGATGTCGACGACGAGGAGCGGGCCGCCGACGGGGGATTCCGGCAGGTCGCGGAGCGCCGTAGCCGCATCGGCGAAGGAGGAGACGCCCCCCAGGAACTCCGTCCGGCGCTCCCACGCTTCGGCGGCGAGGCCGTCGGCCAAGCGCGCGGCCAGGTCCGGGTCGTCGTCGGTGGTAACAAGCACCCCGAATCCGGCGTCGTGGACATCCGCTGGCGGGAACCCTCCGGCGACGGTGACGTTGATGACGCGGGGATCTGCCTCCAGGCGATGGGCGTGTGCCAGCAGTGCGCGCATCGGGTTGCGGTCGGTGGTCATCCGCTGCGAGGTGGGCAGCATCCGCGGCTTGCGGAGCGCCGGCGTCGGCCGGATCTCGCCCCGCGCCAGCAGAGCGAGCACCCCGCACGCCTCCTGCGCCCGCTCTGCCATGTCCACGTGGGGGTAGGTGTCGTAGCCGATCAGGACGTCGGCCTGGTGGACCATCGCCGCCGAGAGGTTGGCGTGCAGGTCCAGGGTCGCGACGATCGGCGTGACTGGGCCCACCTCCGCCCGGACCATTCCCAGGATCGCGCCCTCGGCGTCGTCTACGGTCTCGGTGACCATTGCGCCGTGCAGGGCCAGCAGTACCCCATCCAGTGCTCCCTCCGTCTGCGCCCGGCGGAGGCCCTCCCGTAGCCAGCCAAGGAGGGAGTCCATGGCGTCGCGCGTGACGAGGCCGGACGGGGTGGCCCACACCGAAAGGATCGGCACCAGCTCCAGCCCGTGCTCCTCAGCGCCGGAGAGGAAGCCACCGAACGCCGCGTTGGTGCCCCGCGCTGGCGGCAGGATCGCCTCCCCAAAGGTCAACCCAGAAGCCTCGAAGGCGGCAAGGTCCGTCGGCACCGCGCTGAACCGGTTGGTCTCGTGGGAGAGCTGGGCGGCCGCGACGCGGAGCATCGCGCCGCTACGAGGTCGCAGCGGGAGAAGCTGTCCCGGCCCCGGCTCGATTTCCCCCCAGCGAGCGGGAAGGGAGCCCCAGCATCTCGCGCGCTTGAGCCGGGATGGCGACCGGGCGATCCAGTTCGGCCGCTATGCGGACCAGCCGCGCCACGAGCTGCGCGTTGCTCTCCGCGAGCTGCCCCTTTCGGTAATACAGGTTGTCTTCCAACCCGGTGCGGGCATGCCCACCCATCGCCATCGCCGCCACGTCCATTGGAAGCTGGGCCCGGCCGATGGCGCAGAC
>JALYMD010000887.1 GCA_030773875.1 Chloroflexota bacterium
ACCCGACCCCCCGCGAGGTGGAGGCCGTGGCCTTCGTCGGGGACGGCTTGGAGCAGGGCGCGGTAGACGCGGCCCTCGCCCGCGCCGCTGCCATCGCGGACGGCGTGGCCCTGGCGCGCGACCTCGCCAACGAGCCCGCCAGCGTCCTCAATCCGCCGGAGATGGCCGCCCGCGCCGAGCGGGTCGCGGCCGAGGCCGGGCTGGAGATCAACGTTCTCGGGCCGGCGGAGTTGGAACAACTGGGTGCCGGCGCCATCCTCGCCGTAGGGAAGGGCAGCGCCAGCGAGCCGCACCTGATCCACCTCACCTACCGCCCCGAGGGCGCCACCGCCGAGACCCGCCAGGTTGGCCTGGTCGGCAAGTGCATCACCTTCGACACCGGCGGCTACTCCATCAAGCCCTACGAGGGCATGCTCGAGATGAAGGGGGACATGGCCGGCGGCGCGGCCGTCCTCGGCGCAATGTCCGCCCTCCGCGCCGTCGGCTGCCCCCATGTCGTCCACGGCGTGATCTGCGCGGCGGAGAACATGATTTCCGGCACCGCCTTCCGCCCCGGGGACATCCTGACCGCCCTGAATGGGATCACGATCGAGGTCCTCTCCACCGACGCCGAGGGCCGCCTGGTCCTGGCCGACGGCCTGGTCTACACCGCCCGGCAGGGTGCTACCGAGCTCATCGACCTCGCGACCCTGACCGGGGCCGCCGTCATCGCCCTCGGGGAAGGCACGACTGCCCTCTTCTCCAGCGACGACGCCCTGGCCGACCGCCTCCTCCGGGCCTCCGAGAGCGTGGGGGAGCGCACCTGGCGGATGCCCTTGACGGAGGAGCTGAACGAGAAGATCAAGGGCGAGGTGGGGGACATCAAGAACAGCGGCGGCCGCTATGGCGGGGCGATCATCGCCGCCCTCTTCCTCCAGCGATTCCGCGAAGGTCTGCCGTGGGCACATCTGGACATCGCCGGCTCCTCCCGGACCGACAAGCCCGTCCCCTACGGACCCAAAGGCGCGACCGGCGTCGGGGTCCGGACCCTGCTCGCCTACCTCACCGCGAGGTAGACGAGCGGCTCGTCCCCCGACGCCGATCGTCCGAAGCCGTTCCTTATCCGCGCTCCACCCGCCCCCGCAGGGCCGCCAGCGCGAGCGCCATGCTGACCACCGCGACCCCGGCGATGGCGAGTACCCCCTCGATCAACGCCCGCGGCTGCCAGCCGCCGTAGAGCAGCGAGCGCAGCGCGGCCAGCAGGTAGGTCATCGGGTTGAACTCGGCGATGGTGCCTAGCCAGCCGGTCAGCGCTTCCAGGGGCAGCGTCGCCGTGGTCAGGAAGACGAACGGGAAGAAGAGGATGAAGCTGGCCCCGACCGCGCCCGGCGATCCCGTCTTGAGGGCGATCGCGTAGGTGAACCCGGTGAAGGCCAGGCCCCAGAACCCCGCCAGCAGCATGAAGATCAGGACCCCGAGCACCCCGGTCTCGAAGCCGACGCCGACCGCGAAGCCCAGCAGCAGCACCGGCACCGTCAGCCCGATCACCAGCGCGAGGTCGGCGATCATCAGGCCCAGCAGCAGCGACAAGCGGCGCATCGGGCTCATCAACATCCGGTCCAAGTAGCCCGACTGGATGTCGGTCACCAGCGCCGGCGCCCGCGAGATGCCGGTCACCGCGAAGACGATCGCGGTCGGCAGCTGGAAGGCCCGGAAGTCGAGCCCCGGGATCCCGCGCTGGGCGAAGTCCTGCAGCGTGCCAATGTTCACCGCGAAGAAGAAGACCGGGATGATCAAGGACGGGACGATCACCTCCGGTTCCCGCGGCAGCGCCCGCAGCGCCCGGATCGCGACCGACCAGAGGTCGGACAGAAAGCTCGCCTTGCGCGCCCGGATGGTGGCCGGGCGCCCGCGGCCATTGACCGCAAGCTGGCCCGGCGTCGAGCGAACGATATCGGTCGCCATTACTGCTGCTCCTCTCCCTGCAGGCGGTTGCCGGTGAGTGTCAGGAACACGTCGTCCAGGGTCGGCTCGCGCAGCGTCAGAGCCTTCACCCGAACCCCCGCCCCGGCCAGCGCGACCGCGATCGGGGAGACCGTTCCCGGCCCGTCCGCGGTCGAGGCCTTCACCTCGTCGCCCAGCGCCTCCACACCAGTCACCCCAGGCACCGACGCCACCACCCGGCGGGCGGTCTCGACGTCATCCACCTTGACCAGGACGACATCGGAGCCAATGGATCGCTTCAGCTCCTCCGGCGTCCCCTCGGCGACGATCCGGCCGTGGTCGATGATCCCCACCCGGTCAGCCAGCGCGTCCGCCTCCTCCAGGTACTGGGTCGTAAGGAAGATCGTCATCCCGAGTTCGTGGTTGAGGCGCCGCACCTCCTCCCAGACCTTCGCCCGGGAGACTGGATCGAGGCCCGTCGTCGGCTCGTCGAGGAAGAGCACCACCGGGTTGTGGATCAGCGCCGCCGCGAGGTCGATCCGCCGCTTCATGCCGCCCGAGTAGCCCTTGATTCGCCCATTGAGCGCATCGCCCAGGTCGATCAGTTCCCGGAGTTCTTCGAGCCGCGTCTCGACTTCCTGCCGGGTCAACCCGTAGTACCGGCCTTGCTGGAGGAGCGGCTCCGCCCCCGTCTGCTGCAGGTCAAGCGCAGCCGCCTGCAGCGCCGCCCCGATCCGCAGCCGCACCCTGTCCGGATCGCGGGCCACGTCGCAACCCGCCACCGTCGCCCGCCCCCCGGTCGGCGCCGTCAGGGTGCAGAGCATCCGGCAGGTGGTGGACTTGCCGGCGCCGTTGGGGCCGAGGAACTCGTAGATCTCACCCCGCCGCACCGCTAGGTCCACCTTGTCGACGGCTACGAACGAGCCGAAGCGCCGCTCCAGCCCGACCGCCTCGATCGCCAGTTCGCGCTCGGTCGGCGCCTCCTTCGCGGGCGTCGTCGCTTCCTCCCACCGCGGGTCCGCAATCCCGATCGGTGTCTCGGCGGGGCGTTCGAGCAGTTCCACCGGCGCCATACGCGATGCTCCTCCTCTGGACACGGACTGCGAGCAGGCAAACGCTTACCCAGGGGCGACCGCCTTGGAGGGGCGGATTCCGGCCTTCCACCGGTTGCCGCCTCTGCCCTCCGTCACACGCCGCCCAAGAATAAGAACATGTGATCTATACGTACATTACCACCGATTGCCCGCTTGTCAACCCTTTGCCGCCCTCGAGCCGGCCAACGGCCCCAGGCGAAGGGCGAGACGTGCCCCTTGCACCTTGCAGGGAGAGCCCGACCGGCGGGCCAGGGCGCTTGGCTTCCGGGCACAGGGCGGCGGCCACCGCCCTGTCAGTCCGCCTCGCCGCTCACGGTCGCCACTGGCCCCGCGTGGCCGACGCTCTGCCGCGGCACGAACCGGTCGAGCGCGGCCGGCAGCCACCAGTTCCAGTGGCCCAGCAGCGAGACCGTCGCCGGGACCAGCAGCGCCCGCACGACCGTCGCGTCGAGCAGGATTCCGGCGGCAAGACCGGTCGCCAGAATCTTGACCACGACCACCGGTCCGGAGGCGAGCGCCCCAAAGGCGAGGAACAGGATCAGCGCGGCGCTGGTGACCAGCCGCCCGGTCAGGCCGATCCCCCGCACGATCGCCTCGTCGGTCGAGCCCGTGGCGTCGTACTCCTCCCGCATCCGGGCCAGGATAAAGACCTCGTAGTCCATCGAGAGCCCGAACAGGAAGGCGAAGACGATCAGCGGGATGAAGGCCGTGATCGCCCCGGTCGCGGAGTAGTCCCAGATCAGGTCCGCTCCGTACCCCTCCTGCCAAACCAGGACCAGGACGCCGTAGGCGGCGCCCACGGAGAGCACGTTCAGGATCAGCGCCTTCAGCGGCAGCAGGATCGAGCGGAACGCCCACACCAGCAGCAGGTAGGTGACGACGGAGATCAGCCCAACCATCAGCGGGAAGTTGCCATAGACGGCCTCGATGAAGTCGGCGTTCACCGCCGCCTGGCCACCGACTCGCACCGTGCCCGGCAGGTCGCGGGCGGCCGCCCGCACC
>JALYMD010000888.1 GCA_030773875.1 Chloroflexota bacterium
TATCCATTCGACCCGGCCAGGGCGGGCGCCATCCTCGACGAGGCGGGCTGGACCATGGGCGGGGACGGCATCCGCGAGAAGGCCGGCCAGAAACTCTCCTTTGTTTGCACGGTGGTCACGGGTGACCAGGCCCGCCGCCCGGAGGCGGAGGTCTCCCAGCAATATCTGCGCGAAGTTGGGATCGACATGCAGATCGAGGAGGCGCCGATCGCCACGATCCTCGAGAAGATGCGGTCCGCCGAGATGGACGCCTCGCTCTTCAACTGGACCTACGGTGGTGACGCGGGGGACCCCGACGCTTCGGTGACGCTTCGCTCCAACGGGACCAACAACTTCTCCCACTTCAACAACCCCCGGGTGGACGAACTGCTCGACCAGGGGCTGCTCGAACTCGACCCGGCGAAGCGGTCGGTCCTTTACAGGGAGGTCCAGACGATTGTCGCCGACGAGGTTCCCTTCCTCTATATGATGTTCTGGGACCTCTTCAACTTTTTCACGACCAGGATCAAGGGGCTGCCTGAATCGGCGCTGACGGCCGATCCCATCTACGCCAAGGCCTACCAGTTCTGGATCGACGAGGGATAGGGCCTAGGACGGGAGCAGCCCGATCCGGAAAGGGTCAGGGGGCGGCTCTTCCAAGCAACGTGGAGGCGGGGCGTCGTTGCTGACGCTCCGCCTCCCTCGCCCGCCCGGATCTGGTCGGAGGCGCCATGCTCAGGTACGCCGTCCTGCGACTCCTCCAAGGGATCGTGGTCATCTTCCTGGTCAGCATTGCCACCTTCACCATCATGCAATTGGCGCCGGGCAACCCGGTCGACATCATGATCGGCGAAGCGCAGGTCACCCAGGAGCAGATCGACGCGATCACGCGCAAGTGGGGACTGGACCGGCCCTGGTACGAGCAGTACGGGACCTGGCTCCTCAATGTGCTCCAGGGCGATTTCGGGCAATCGGTGATCCGGACCGGGGTGCCGGTCCGCGAGATGCTGATCGAGGCCGCGCCGATGACCGTGCGGCTGAACCTGCTCGCGCTGGTGGTGGCGGCGATGGTGGCGGTCCCGGCCGGCATCTTGGCCTCGGTGAAGCGCTATTCGCTGTTCGACTATGCCAGCATGCTGGGAGCGACCCTCGGGGTGGCCTTGCCCAACTACTGGGTCGGGCTGATGCTGATCATCCTCTTCTCGCTCCAACTCGGCTGGCTGCCCCCCTTCGGCTCGGAGTCGTGGCGGGGCTACATCCTGCCGGTGATGGTGCTGGCGGTTGGGGAAATGGCGGTGCTGGCGCGGCTCACCCGCGGGGCGATGATGGAGGTCCTTGGGCAGGATTACATCACCACGGCGCGGGCGAAGGGTTTGCGCCAGGGGGCTGTCCTCCGGCGGCACGCCGTCCGCAACGCGCTGTTGCCGGTCGTCACCATCTTGGGATACCGCCTAGCGTTCGTCCTCAGCGGCACGATCGTTGTCGAAACCGTCTTTGCCTGGCCGGGAATCGGCCGTCTCTTCATCGATTCCATCTACCGCCTTGACTACCAGGTGGTGCAGGCGATCGTGTTGCTCTTGTCGACCATCGTGGTGTTCGGCAATCTTCTCACGGATCTCGCCTACGCCTTTATCGATCCGCGGATCCGCTACGACTAGGACCAGCATCCGGCGTTACGCGCCGACCCGGGGGGCGATCCATGGCTACGCAGACTAGGCAGGCAAGCATCGAGCCGGCGCCGACCGTCCCGGCCGTGCCGCCGCTGTCCGAGCGGGATCGCACTCGGCAGACTGAACTTCAACGCTCCTGGCGACGCTTTCGGCGTTATCGACCGGGGCTGGTCGGTTTGACCTTCATCCTCGGCCTTATCCTGGTCGCCCTGTTTGCTGGTCCGATCGCGCCGCATCCGCCGAATACGGTGCAGACGCGGCTTCGCGGCGACCCGCCGACGCGGGAGTACCTCTTGGGGAACGACTCGGTCGGGCGAGACGTCCTGAGCCGAATCATCTACGGGACGAGGGTCGCCCTCATTGTCGGTCTCGGCGCGACCGCGATCGCGGTGACGATCGGGGTCGCGATCGGCGCCACGGCCGGCTACTTCGGAGGGCGGGTCGACGCGGCACTGTCGCGGGTCATCGACGCGCTGATGGCCTTCCCCACCCTGGCGCTCCTCATCACTCTGGCGGCGGTGCTCGGGCCCAGCCTGGTAACGGTCGTGATTGCTATCGGCACGACCGTCTGGGCCTCCTATGCGCGGGTCGTCCGGGCCGACGTCCTGAGCCTAAGGGAGCGTGACTACATCACCGCGGCCCGGGCGACCGGCGCCGGCCATGCCCGGATCGTGATCCGGCACATGCTGCCGAACGTGCTGGGTCCGATCATCGTGCTGGCCAGCCTCGCGGTCGGCAACATCATC
This sequence comes from Chloroflexota bacterium, assembly GCA_030773875.1. The sequence goes on from JALYMD010000888.1 coordinate 2,396, forward strand.
ATCTTGGAATCGGCGCTCTCGTTTCTGGGTCTCGGCGTTCAGCCCCCCACCGCATCCTGGGGCGGCATGCTGTCGGACGGCCGCGCCTACATCCGCACCTACCCGCACATCGCGATCGCCCCGGGGATCGTGATCACCCTGACGGTCCTCGCGTTCAACCTGCTCGGAGATGGGCTGCGCGACGCGCTCGACCCGCGCCAGCGAAGCTGACCGACTGAGGAGGGGCGGTGGAGGACCGAATGGATCCGGTGCGCGTGGCGGTAGGGGGCATCTCCCACGAGAGCAGCACGTTCGCGACGGTGCCGACCGCGCTGACCGACTTCGAGCAGCGCCATTTCGTCGCCGGCGAGGATCTGCTTGCCAGGTTCGCAGGCACCAAGACGGCCATCGGTGGCTTCCTCGATGCGGCGGAGGAGGCCGGCTTCACGGTCGTCCCGACCATTGCCGCCTCAGCTACCCCCGGTGGCCCGGTCACCGCCGACGCAACGCGGGTGCTTGTCGATCGTCTGACGGCGGGCCTGCGAGCTGCGCTGGCTGAAGGACCTCTCGCGGGCGTCCTGCTCGACCTCCACGGCGCGATGGTCTCGGATCTGGACGACGACGGCGAGGGTTTTATCCTCCGGGTGGTCCGCGACGTGGTCGGCCCGGACTTGCCCGTCCTCGTCGATCTCGACCTACACGGCAACGTGACCCAGGAGATGGTCGACCTCGCTACCGTGACGATTGCCTACGACGAATACCCCCACACCGACCCCTACGACAGGGGCCGCGAACTCGGGCTGCTGCTGGCGCGGATCGTCCGAGACGGAATCAGACCAGTCACGGCCCTGGTCAAGATCCCGATCATCGCAGGCCTCCAGCGCCAGTACACCCACGCCGAGCCGATGCTCGGGGTCAAGCATCTGGCCCATGAGATGGAGCGCGAGCCAAGTATTCTGGCGGTCAGCTACCTGCCGGGCTTCGCCTGGGCCGACATCCCGCCGACCGGCTTCAGCGTCATCGCCATGGCAGACGGCGACCCCACTCAAGCGCGAGAAGCCGCGGAGCGCCTCGCCCGCTTCGTCTGGAAGCGGCGCGGCGAGTTCGTGGTCCGCCCGGTCCCGCTTGAGGATGCGGTGCGCCGGGCGATGGCTGCGCCTGCGGGACCGGTCGTCCTTGCCGACATCGGCGACAACCCGGGCGGTGGAGCCCCGGCGGACGGGACGACCCTGCTGGATGCCCTGTTGCGGCTTGGGGCGACGCGGGCGGCACTCGCCCCGCTCACCGATCCGGAGGCGGTCGCGGAGGCTCGGGCCGCCGGAGAGGGCGCCCAGATCTCCCTGCGGCTCGGGGGCAAGACCGACCGCTTCCACGGCGAGCCGCTGGCGGTGAGCGGGCGGGTCATCCGGATCACGGACGGGCGTTTCGTGCACACCGGTCCGATGAGTACAGGAATCGCGATGGACCTGGGACCGACCGCCGTCCTGGCCCTGGAGGGGCACGGCGGGGGCCAGGTTGAGGTCGTCGTGACCAGCCACCGCTACCAGCCGACCGACCTGGGCATCTTCCGCGCCCAGGGCATCGAGCCCACGGACCGGCAGATCCTCGCGGTCAAGTCCTCGGTCCACTTCCGGGCGGCCTTCGAGCCCATCGCCCGGGAGATCATCGAGGTCGACACGCCGGGCCTGACCAGCCCACACCTGGACAATCTCGAGTTCCGTCGCCTCACGCGGCCGATCTACCCATTCGACCCCGACATGGTCTGGACCCCCTAACCGGAGCCGGCCTTGCCGCGTCGAGAGCGGCGACCCACCCCATTACTCGCAACGAGCCCCCTCGCAGCCCTGGTTGCTCCGTCTGGCGCAGGGGGTCAGAGTACCAGTGCCGCAGCCAAGTTTGAGCATGGTCGCGCCGACCGGGAGCCGCTGGAGAAGGACAATCAGGCAGCGGTCCCGTTGCTCCGTGCCGAGGGGATCAGACCAATCGACGTACCGATCGGCAATCTGGTCGTAGCCATGAGCGAAGATCTGAGAAGGATGCGCGGTGGCTTCTTCCAGCCAGCGCTTAGCGGCTCATCCGCTTGCCCGGCATGGGCTGCATCCTGGCGCCACGTTCCCTGAACGATCCGGACGTTCGTGACGGATCGACGGGTCGGAGGTCTCGGCACTCGGGGGAAGGACAGGAAGAACGGGCGCTGACACATCACCCACCTGCAATGCGTCGATCCCTTGACTGTCCAAAGCTAGACTATGGAAAGCTAGGCAGCACACGTCGATGTCGAGGCAACGGCGCCTCAGCAGGCGCTGGAGAGGATCACCAGCCGTCTTGCGTTTCCCCGCTTCCCGCCGGGCCCTAACCGCTCCCTCCATTGCCGCCTGTGCCCGATCCCGTGATCCCCGCTATCCGCGGGCGTTTCTGTTGAGCCTGATCCTGGTGGCTCTTGCTGCGCTCCTGGTTGCACCGACCGATGGGGTAGACGCACACGCCGAGCTGGTGCGAACGGAGCCGCCGACCGATGCGTTGTTGGCCGCGCCGCCACTGGAGCTCCATCTCTGGTTCAGCGAAGCGGTCGACCCGGGCGCGGGTTCACCGTCCCTGCGGCTGGTCAACAAGACAGGGCGGGATCAGAGCCTCTCGAGCGTCAGGCTCGACCCTAGGAATCCCCGCCACGTCAGCGCCGATGTGCCGCCCCTCGGACCCGGCACCTTCACCGTCCTCTGGAGCGCGCGAGCAGTTGATGGTCACGTACTCTCCGGCACCTACGCCTTCCGTGTCGGTGGTGGCAGTGCTCCCGGCGCGGCCACCGTTGAGGGAGAGGTGCCGCGACCCTGGGCGGTGGTGACCCGCTGGCTGAGCTTCCTGGGATTGACGTTGGTGGTCGGTGGGTGCTTCGTGGGCCGGGTCGTGCTCGGCGGTGGCGTAACGCTGGTAGCGAAGGAGCGCCGCCATCTCGCCATGATCCTCGGGCTCTTCGTGGCGCTCGTCGTTACCGTCTCGGAACCGTTCCTCCAGACGCGCTGGCCGCCTGAGGGGACGATCCGGCCAGATCTGGCCGAGGCCTTCGCCGGATTGCCGACAGGCTGGTGGCTCCGATTCGCCGCCATCGTGGTTTTGCCGCTCGCCCTGGCCTTCGCCGTTGCGCCGCGGTACAGGCGACTGGCCGTGAGCGGAGAATGGGTGGCACTTGCCCTTGCGCTGACAGCGCTCCTCGGGGCAAGCCTGACCAGCCATGCTGCGGCGCGCGAGACCTGGCGCGGTCTCGCCCTGCTCTCCAACGTGCTCCATCAATGGGCTGTCGCGTTCTGGATCGGCGGGCTGGCGCATATGGCCCTAGCACGATGGGGTGGCCGCGACCAGGCTGGAACGTCGATTTGGGCGGAGGGTACCTCCCTTCGTCGCTTCTCGCGGTTCGCGCTGGGGCTGGCTCTGGTCGCCATCGCGACGGGGCTCATCAACACCGGGTTCCTCCTACCGGCGCTTCGTGCCCTTTGGGAGAGCACCTACGGCCGAATCCTGCTGTTCAAGGTCGGGGCCTTGCTGCCGGTGCTCGCCCTGGCAACGTTCCATCGCGCCGTCCTGCGGCGGGCGATGGAGCGAGCCGCAGGCGCGCTGCGGACGACGATCCGCGTGGAAGCAGCGCTCGCGCTGCTGGTGATCCTCGGCGGCTCGGTTCTCGCCCTGCTGGCCCCGCCCGTAACACAGGCCGACGCCGGCATACCGGACCGCATCGATCTCGCGGCACCGACTACCGGCCCTGACGAGGGACCACTGCTCCATCTGACGGTGACACCGGCACGGTCGGGTGAGAACGCGCTGACCCTGTCGCTGACGGATCCGGACCGCACCCCGCTCCCCCTGGACCCTGGATCGGAGGTCCGGCTCGACTTTATCGGCCTGGACCACGACGTGGTGCGGTCCGATATTGCGGCGGAGCCGGACGGCAGCGGCAGGTTCACGGTTGCTGGGCTGGAACTGAGCGTGGACGGCTGGTGGCGCGTCGACGCCCACGTTCGATCACCTAACCAGCCCGAGAGGGAAGTGTCCTTCTTTCTGCTCCTCCCGGACCCCAATCTCAACGGAATGGAGGCGCCAAACACGCCGGAGCCCGACCCAAATGCGGTCGAGGTCTTTAAGCGCGGGTTGACGCAACTGACGGGGCTCCACCGGCTCCGCTACACGCAGCGACTCACGGATGGCGCCGGCGGTTTGGTGGTCGTGGAGCATGCTATCAACGACGGCCACGATGGAGAGACACCGCCGGCCTCCAGCCAGACGAGCGGGCAGTTCGCCCGTATTCAGGTCGGGGACCGGGAGTGGCTTCGGCTGCCGAACGGTACCTGGTCAGAGCGACCGGCCTCGGTGTTCGTGCCGCCGTCGGCGTGGGGAGAGACGTACGCGGGGGCGACCGGATTTCGACTCGGGCTCGTGGAGGAGATCGGCGGGGAACCCTCGCAGATCGTCACCTTCCATGTTCCGGGCACGCCGGGTCAGGCGGCCGCCTGGTACGCCTGGTGGGTCGGCATGGAAAGTGGTCGCCTCCATCGCCAGATGATGGTGTCCCGCAGCCACTACATGCTCGACCACTACCGAGATTTCGACGCCACGATCCCCATCGAGCCGCCGGTCACGAAGGGATCTTCGACGCCGCCCGCGACCCCAGAGATGATGGACTGACAGCGGAGGCGGTTGGATCCGCAGGGACGTCGCGCCAGGCGAGCATGATCTCCCGCCCTCTGCCACGCAAGGGATCGAACCGCGGGATCTCCGACTGGTCACGGCGGATGGGACGCGACACAGTGCGGTCGACCAGCGATGGGGCATGCAACGGGAGCGCGGGCGCCAAGGGATGTCGAGGCCCAAGTGCTCGTCCAGGATCCGGTAAAGGTCACTCAAATGGGGAAAAAGCGGCGACGGCCC
>JALYMD010000889.1 GCA_030773875.1 Chloroflexota bacterium
GAGTTGGGAACCCCCATCTCCTACGTCGGTACGGGTGAAAAGGCGACAGACCTGGCCGAGTTTCGGCCCGACACCTATGTCGACTCGCTGTTCTTCGGCGTGGGCGAGGGCTTGTAGCAGCGTCCACCTCGGCCCGACGCCACGCCCCAGTTGAACGGGCGGAGCTTGGAGCGATCCTTTGTCGCGCGGCCCTTTCGAACACGGAAGAGGGCGACCGAGGTGAGGACCGATTCGGTAAACTTCCCCGCGGTTAATGTCCCGGAAGTCTCCTTGCATTGCCGCCATACCGACCACCAAGGATGAACGAATGTTTGAATCCCTCTCCGATCGCCTCAACGAGACATTTGGCCGTCTTTCCAAGAAGGGTCGGCTGACGGAAGAAGACGTCGACGGCGCGATGCGTGAAGTCCGCCGGGCGCTGCTCGAGGCCGATGTCAACTTCAAGGTCACCAAGGACTTCGTCGCCGCCGTGCGGGAGCGAGCCGTCGGCCAGGACGTGCTGCGGTCGCTGACCCCCGCTCAGACGGCGATCGGCATCGTCAACGAGGAACTGATTAGGGTCCTCGGCAGCGAGCGGGAGCCCTTGCGGCTTCCCGACCGGCCGCCGCAGATTCTGTTGATGGTTGGACTGCAGGGCTCGGGCAAGACGACCCACTCCGGGAAGCTTGCGCTCCACCTCCGTAAGGATGGCCGCAACCCCCTCATGGTTGCGGCGGATGTTTACCGTCCTGCGGCTGTCAACCAGCTGCAATCGCTTGGCAAGCAGATCAACATCCCTGTCTACGAGGAAGGCACAGGACGCAACCCGGTAGACATTGCCGCCAACGCCGTCCGTTTCGCCGTCGAACGCGGCCACAACCCGGTGATCATCGATACGGCGGGCCGGCTGCAGATCGACGAACGCTTAATGCAAGAGTTGGTCGACATCCGGGACCGGATTCGACCGACGGAGATCCTGCTGGTTGCCGACGCCATGACGGGGCAGGAAGCAGTCGGGGTTGCCCAAGCATTCCATGACCGGCTCGGCGTCACCGGCCTGGTCTTGACCAAGATGGACGGCGACGCGCGGGGCGGAGCCGCTCTGTCCATCCGCGCCGTGACAGGAGTGCCGATCAAGTTCATCGGGACGGGTGAAAAGCTGGACGCGCTGGAGCCCTTCTACCCCGAGCGCCTGGCTGGCCGCATCCTCGGCATGGGAGACGTGCTCTCCTTGATCGAGCGGGCCCAGGAGCAGACGGACGAGAAGGAGGCCCAGAAACTCCAGGATCGGATGTTCAAGGGCCAGTTCGATCTGGAGGACTTCTTAGAGCAGCTCCAGAAAATCAAGAAGATGGGTCCCTTGAGCCAGCTTCTGGAGATGATTCCCGGTGTCGGCAGCCAACTCCGCGAGGCTAAGGCACAGATTTCCGACGACGACTACAAACACGTCGAGGCGATCATCCAGTCGATGACTCCGTACGAGCGGCGACATCCGGACAAGATTGGCAACAGCCGAAAGCGTCGCATCGCGCTCGGCAGTGGCTCCGACCGAGCGGACGTCAACCAGCTCCTCTCTCAGTTCAAGCAGATGCAGGCCATGATGGGCCAGTTCGGTGCGATGGCCCGGAAGGGAAAGCTTCCCGCAGACCTGCCGCTCGACCTTCAGGCTCCGGGGGGTGGATTGGGCGGACCGGTCGCGATGCAACCGCGTCAACGACAGCGGCCCCCCCAGTCCGCCCGCAAGGCCCGCCGGCGGCGGTAATCCTCACGATCCGCCCGGGTCCTCAAGGTCCAAGATGAGCCGACAGGATGCCTGAGTGGAGGCGGCCAGAACGTTGCGTCCCTGGGGCAGCGGAAGTATGAGTGAACGCCGCTCCGGATCGCGGGTTCAGGAACGGGTTGAGGACTCCACGCGGGGTTCCATTGGTGTCTCACCATCGACGAGGAGGAACGCGGCCTCCCCGGTCATGCTCAGCATGACCCCCCGATGTTCCCCTTCGCGGAGGCTGCTATCATCGGTGAAGTCCATGTTGGCCACCTCGGCGCCGGCGAACAAGCACGACCGGCGGCCGATAGAACAGGAGAGAGAGGTTTTACTGTGATGTCGGCACCCGTTACTGTCTACACGACTCATACCTGACCGTGGTGCGATCGCGCTAAGGAGTTCCTTAGCTCTCACAACGTCCCATACGTAGAAAAGGATGTCGCGAACGACTACACGGCGGCGATGGAAATGATTCGCCGCTCAGGGCAGCAGGGCGTCCCGGTGATTGCGACCGACGACGAGGTCATCCTGGGGTTTGACCAGGTTCGCCTGGCTCGTCTGGCAGAAAAGCTGTTAGGACCAAAACGTCCCCCGCTTGGCCTGCTCGGCGCAGACGCGGAGCAGTATCTCCGGCGCCACCCAGAAGCGGCGAGTGGGGCGGCCGTCGAGACGGGCGTCTACGTTGGCGAGGTTCGGCCCGGGACCGTTGCCGAGCGGGCCGGGCTACGACGGGCAGACATCATCACTGCGCTGGCCGGCAAACGCGTCAGGACCATTGCGGAGATGGACCAGCTCGTCGGGACGCTCAAAGCAGGTGATGCCGTGAGCGTGCGCTTCTGGCGGGGTGGTGAGGAGCAAACCGCGACCCTGCAGTTCTAGATTCCGCATCCCTGCAGGCTATCACCGCCGAAGGACTCCGATTCGGGACAACGCCCGGATTCAAAATAGCTGTTCTCGACCATGGCCCCACTCCCGTTGTAGCAATCAACAACGGGAGTGGGGATTGTTGTTGTCGCACATCGCCACTTGGGTTGAGAGGAATGGACTCGCTGACGGATCTAGAGGCAATCGGACGCATTGGATTGGCCTTGCTGGCCGGGGCCGCCATCGGCCTGGAACGCGAGCAGCGCGATAAGCCGGCCGGGCTCCGGACCTATGCCTTAGTCTGTGAAGGGGCGGCACTCTTCATGATCGCCTCGATCATGCTCGGTGACCAGGTTCGTGCGGCAGGTCAAGCGATGTATGACCCTTCTCGCATCGGGTCGA
>JALYMD010000890.1 GCA_030773875.1 Chloroflexota bacterium
ACTTGATGTCCACCTCCGTGCCGCCAGCGGTGCTTGGTGGCGTTCGCGGCGCGGGCCTCCCTGCTGCCGGGACCCCGATCGCGGAGGCAACACCGGGCGGAGCGACACCGGTGGTCGAGGGCACGCCCTCGACCGACCCCGGCACGTAGGAACGGGAGCGCGCAGCCCGAACGGATAGAGACGGGCAGTGATCTCCGGGTGAGGAGATCACTGCCCCTCGGCTGTGGACGTTGCCCTGCCGGCAGGCGTCGTCTCGACGACGGCCGACGAGATCATGGCCCTGATTCGCGACCTGAACGAGCGCCGCGGTCTCACCGTGGTGATCGTCACCCACGATCCCGGCGTGGGCCAGCGCACCGACCGGATCGTGCGGATGCGCGACGGCCTCATCACTGGCCAGGTGACGCCCAACACCCGCGCTGAGGTCCGGGAACCCGTCCTGGCCTAGACCCTTCTCGCACACGTCTCGCACACCTTGCTCAGAGGCGCGCTCGTCCGCGCCTCCATCCAACGCTGCCCGCGGTCCTAGCCGCTACGCTCGGGAAAGGTACGGCTCGCAATGGACGACATCTTCGGGATCCCGATGGCCGGGATCTTGTACACCCTGCTGGTGCTGCTCGCCCTCTGCCCCCTTGCGGTGACCTGGGTAGCGTGGCGGCACCCCGTTATCTTCAAGCTGGGGGTGCGCAACATCCCCGGCGCCCGGTCCAATCGACGCTCGTCGTCGTCGGCTTGATACTCTCGACGCTCATCATCTCGGCGGCGCTCGGCACGGGCGACACGATCGACCACTCGGTCACCGTCGACGTCTACGACAACCTTGGCTCCGTCGACGAACCGGTCGTCGCCAGCCAAGACGGCGAGGCGACCGCCGACCTCACCGCCGAGGGCACCTTCAACGCCGCGGTCCTCGCGGACGTGGAGTCTGCCCTCGGCGGGTGACACGAGCGTCGACGGCCTTCTGCCCCTCCTCAACGCGCGGGCGTCGATCGTCAATGACGCGAAGCAGTTGGCCGAGCCCGGCATCATCCTGAGCGGGATGGACCCTGTGCGCCTTGAAGCGTTCGGCGGCCTGACTGGAACGGATGGGCAGTCGATCGACCCCGGCGCGCTCGGCACGGACGCGGTCGTCGTCAGCGCGAGCCTCGCCGAGGATCTGAACGCCGAGATCAGCGACCCCGTCAGCCTCTACGTCAACGACGCTCCGGTCACCCGCACCGTCGCGGGCATCGCCCAAGACTCGTACCTCAGCGGCACGCGGCGTAGCCGCAGCAGCGACCTTGAGACCTCGGGCGTTGCCATGCCGCTCGCCGCACTCCAAGAACTGACCGGCCAGCAGGGCCGGCTTTCGGCCATCGCGGTCTCCAACGCCGGTGGCGTGCGCGACGGCCTGGACAACACCGATGCCGTCGTGGCCAAGCTCCGCGTCGCGCTGAGCGGCCCAGGGTGGGGCGAATCAGGTTAGCAGTCGTCTCAGTGGGCTTTGGACGGGTCCTCTGCGTTGTGCAGGCTGGCGAAGCGTGACGTGCCTGGGCCGACGTTAGTGAAGGACGTCCCCACCAAGAGCCCACCACGCCTAACCTGGCGCGCCAGGACGCCGTCCCTCCAGTCCGTAGATTCGCTCCCTGATTCCCATAGTCGACCCCGGCGAGAATGCCCCCCCGCCGCCGCAGTGGTTGGTACCCTTGGTCGGCGGGGGGGGCGGCGCGGTCAATCAGAGCGGGTCGAGGGGCCAGATCGGGCGGCGGATGTTCCGGAAGGGTAGGCGAGAGAGGGCGGCGCCGGTGATGCCCGGCCCCTCGACCAGGATCACCTCGCGGGCGATCGGCTCGAAGGCGGCGCGGAAGTGGCCCTTGCCCTTGAGCCCGATGACCCGGCGGCGGGACGGCTCGATGTCGTGGGCGCGGAAGACGTTGAGATCGATCGGGGTTTCCGCGCGCGAGGTGACGAGGACGTCCACAACTGGCCCCGTCATCTCTGTGTCGTCGGGGTGCCGGCAGCCCAGCACGACGCTCGGACCCAAATCGACCGGCAGACCCGCCATCCTCGGCCCGTTGTTGACGTAACGGCCGTCCGAACTGCGCCGGATCTCCGCCAGCACGTCAAGGGGGGGCCGTGGAGCCGATCGGTCTTGCCGCCGAGGGAGAGGCGGACTGGCTTGTCGGCCCCGGCGGACAGGGCAGCCGCGACGGCATCGGGGTCTTTGACAAGGGCGACCGCAGCGCCGTTGACCCCGTCCGCAAGGAAGAAACGGACCAGCTCCGCGCTGTCGCCGGGACCACCCGTCCAGGGGTTGTCGCCGATGTCGACGATGAGGAGCGGGCCGCCGACGGGTGATTCCGGCAGGGTGCGGAGCGCCGTAGCCGCGTCGGCGAAGGAGGAGACGCCTCCCAGGAACTCCATCCGGCGCTCCCACGCTTCGGCGGCGAGGTCGTCAGCCAAGCGCGCGGCCAGGTCCGGGTCGTGGTCGGTGGTAACAAGCACCCCGAATCCGGCGTCGTGGACATCCGCTGGCGGGAACCCTCCGGCGACGGTGACGTTGATGACGCGAGGATCTGCCTCCAGGTGATGAGCGTGTGCCAGCAGTGCCCGCATCGGGTCGCGGCCGGTGGTCATCCGCTGCGAGGTGGGGAGCATCAGTGGCTTGCGGAGCGCTGGCGTCGGCCGGATCTCGCCCCGCGCCAGCCGGGCGAGCACCGCGCACGCCTCCTGCGCCCGCTCCGCCATGTCCACGTGGGGGTAGGTGTCGTAGCCGATCAGGACGTCGGGGTGGCGGACCATCGCCGCCGAGATGTTGGCGTGCAGGTCCAGGGTCGCGACGATGGGCGTGACCAGGCCCACCTCCGCCAGGACCATTCCCAGGATCGCGCCCTCGGCGTCGTCCATGGTCTCGGTGACCATCGCGCCGTGCAGGGCCAGCAGCACCCCGTCCAGCGCTCCCTCCGTTTGCGCCCGGCGGAGGCCGTCCCGTAGCCAGCCAAGGAGGGAGTCCATGGCGTCGCGCGTGACGAGGCCGGACGGGGTGGCCCACACCGAAAGGATCGGCACCAGTTCCAGCCCGTGCTCCTCAGCACCGGAGAGGAAGCCCCCGAACGCCGCGTTGGTGCCCCGCGCTGGCGGCAGGATCGCCTCCCCAAAGGCCAGCCCAGAAGCCTTGAAGGCGGCGAGGTCCGTCGGCACCGCGCTGAAGCGGTTGGTCTCGTGGGAGAGCTGGGCGGCCGCGACGCGGAGCATCGCGCCGCTACGAGGTCGCGGCGGGAGAAGCTGTCCCGGCCCCGGCTCGATTTCCCACCGGCGAGCGGGAAGGGAGCCCCAGCATCTCGCGCGCCTGAGCCGGGGTGGCGACCGGGCGATCCAGTTCCGCCGCGATGCGGACCAGCCGAGCCACGAGCTGCGCGTTGCTCTCCGCGAGCTGCCCCTTCCGGTAATACAGGTTGTCTTCTAACCCGGTGCGGGCATGCCCACCCATCGCCATCGCCGCCACGTCCATTGGAAGCTGGGCCCGGCCGATGGCGCAGACGGACCAGCGCACCCCCGGGGGCAGCATCTCGACCAGGTGGACCAGTTGCTTGACCGTCGCTGGGGCGCCGCCACGGACGCCGAGCACGAATTGGAACCAAAACGGCGGGCGGAGCTTGCCCGCTTCGATCAAGCGGAGGGCATTCCAGACGTGGCCCGCTTCGAAGCACTCGATCTCCGGCATCACGCCGTACTTCGCCATCCGCTCGGCTAGCTCGTCCAGAAAGCGGGGGGCATTGACGAAGACGCCGTCGCCGAAGTTGAGGGAGCCGCAGTCGAAGGAGGCGATCTCCGGAGCGAGCGGCACCGGCTCCATGCGTTGCTCGTCCGTCGTCTGCCCGGCCCCGCCGCTGGTGCTCATGTTCACGATCGCGTCGCAGCCCCGCGCCTCAATCAGCTCCCGAACGCGGGCGTAGCGGGCCGGGTTGCAGGTCACGCGCCCCTGGTCGTCCCGGACGTGGATGTGGACGATGGCTGCGCCGGCCTGCCAACAGGAGACGGCCGCGTCAGCGATCTCCTGCTCCGTGATCGGCACCGCGGGGTTCTGCGCCTTGGTGGTCCACGAGCCGGTGGTGGCGACGGAGATGATCAAGGGGTCGGTCGGGGATGGCATCATCGTTCTGGACCTCTATCTGCCGAGACTGATCGCACGCGGATCACGCGGGGCGCCGCCGATCGTACTGCCCCGCCTGCGGAAGGGCAATTCTGGTGTGCCCTACGATCGGCGACAGGCAACGCGTCGGGTCTGGAAGCCTGGAACCTCATAGCGGCAATTGGAGCACCGTCAGCAGACGGGGGCAACCACCGTGGGTGATGGCACATCGTTTGCGCTCTGGTCGGGACAACAGGCGATCGGGACGACCTCGGTCGTCGCCGAACGGCGGATCCGGGGCATAGAGGGAAGGCATGCTTCTAGGGAAATCGACCCCGTATTCGCGAGCCATCGGATGTCACTATGAAGACGCAGCAGCCGACGATCGACGGCGCCGAGGCTCAGCAGGAGCCGACCCAGGCCGCTCTCACGCCAATGATGACCGAGCGGTCCGAGAGCAACCGTAACATCGCATTCGCGACCCGGGACTCGGGGCACGTCCCCTGCGTCCTCGTGGTCGACGACGAGGCGTACATCGTCGAGTTCCTCTGCCTCCTGCTCGAAGAAGAAGGGTACCGGGTTCTGCGAGCATCGGACGGGCGGCAGGCGTGGGAGCTGGCGCTCCAAGCCCGGCCAGACCTCGTGATCAGCGATATCATGATGCCGGGGATGACCGGGCTCCAGTTGCTGGATCGGCTCCGCGGCTCCACCGATCTGGCAGCCACCCCCGTCATCCTCATGAGTGCCGTTTCCCGCACGCTGGGATCCAAGGACGTGTTGTTCGTGCCCAAGCCGTTCGACATCGATCAGATGCTCGATCTCGTTTCTGTCGAGCTGATGGCTGCTGATTAGCGCTGGACGGAGCCCGTGAGGTAGGGTCCGTTGTTTGACGATCCGGTGAACCCCATGCTATAGTTCCCCACGCGGAAAACGAACTTGGTCGTGGCGCATTCGTCTAGCGGCCTAGGACACCGCCCTCTCAAGGCGGAGATCAGGGGTTCGAATCCCCTATGCGCTACCAATAATCCAATCGATACGGCAGAGTCCGAGAAGC
>JALYMD010000891.1 GCA_030773875.1 Chloroflexota bacterium
CGAGCACCATTGGAGCCGTCGCTCTCCGCTCCGCGACCTACCTACGGGACAATTTCATGGAGGCAAGAACAACCACCAAGACACAGGGGAGTTAGAGTTGAGGAATTCTGCTTTCCAGGAAGCACCGCGCTTGCACCCTGCATTACTAATGGTTTCCAGAGGTGATTAACCGAGGAGCGTGTGGTTTTGGTTGTCAGCTGCACCCCAAGCTGGATTCGGGTATAGGGCCTGTCAGGATCAGCGACCTGAGGCGGCACACTCAAACTCGCCGGAGAGGACGCGATTCGGTGTACTTCCCACACTAGACCCGCCGGGGAGGAGCCGGGAACGAGCACAGGTTGAGAGGCAAGCGCGTGGCAGTCGTCGCACAGGGAATCTCGGGACGAGCGGCAGCAGAGCCTCGCCAGCGGACGGGGATCCGCGGCGCACGGCGCATTGTGGGCCGGCTCCTCACCTATGCGATCCTCCTTTTCTGGGCGGTTGTCTGCTTGTTTCCTCTTTACTGGACCGCGACGACTTCAATCAAGGACCAAGCCGCGGTCCTCAAGGGGCCAACCTACGTCCCCACCGTAGACTTTGAGCCGTCCCGGGTCGGCTGGGATTCCGTTTTGACGGGCGGCATGGGCGAGAACTTCGTTCGGAACGCCCGCAACAGCTTCGTCATCTCCGTGACCTCAGCGGCGCTTGCGGTCATCCTTGGTGCGGCGGCCGGCTACGGTCTGACCCGCTTCAATTACCGTTTCGGACCATGGCGAAACAGGGACATCTCGTTCTGGTTTCTCTCCCAGTTGATCCTCCCGCCGGCGGCGGTTGTCATGCCGATCTTGATTCTCTACCGCGAGCTGCACCTCCTGGACACGCACCTCGGCCTGATCCTGCTCTACACGGTGGTCAATCTGCCGATCGTGATTTGGATCATGCGCGACCAGTTCAACTCCATCCCCATCGAACTTGAGCAGGCGGCGCTTGTCGATGGCGCGACGCTCTTTGGTGCCTTTCGGCGGGTGGTAATCCCAATCGCCGCCCCTGGCCTCGTGGCCGCGTTCATCCTGTGCGTCATCTTCGCCTGGAACGAGTACTTCTTCGCCGCCGTCCTCAGCGCCACGCGGGCGGTGACACTTCCCTGGATGATCGCCGGCCAGGTAAGCTCTCAGGGCGTTCGTTGGTGGTCGATGGCGGCGCTCTCCACCGCGGCGATCCTTCCCCTCACCATCATCGGCATCCTGCTTGAACGCTATATCGTCAAGGGTCTCACTGCGGGTGCCGTGAAGTAGCAGTTCCTGTTTACCCCCCTTGTGTGTGACCCGGGGGCGGGGGGCACGTCTAGCTGGCGTAAGCGACGGGGGTCGGTTCAGCACCTTCAGAACCTGCTCCGTTCCGACCGGCCCGTCCGTGTTCCGGTGCCCGACTTCCGCCCCGCTCCCGTTTACTGGCCGCGGTGGTCCTCACAGTCTCGACCCAACGACTTTGTGGCGCGCCGCTACGCCCGTCGCCTCGGCAAGCTGACCCCGGCCCAGGAGTCCGAGATCCGCGCCTTAGCGGGGACTAAGAGCCTTCGCTCGCTGGCGGCCGACTTTGGCGTCAGCCACGAGACCGTTCGAGCGATCGTCCGCGGAGGGACTCTAAGAGCCTTGTAATGAGGCGATCGTGGACCAAGTCTGCTACCACCGCGCGCGGGGCTGGACCTACCCAACCGCAAATACTTGATGAATACATTAGGCTTCACTATCCGCACGTCCGGTTGGACGTTTCGACAACCCGCAGCTGATTAACGTGCAAATAACCGTGGACCCGCATAGGTTTAGTGCCACTATGGAGCGCAAAGCGGAATTAGACAAGCATTGTAGTCTTCCTTGGACGTGGTAAGCGGCCTGCAAGCTCGCGCTCAAGGGCGTGGGCAATCTGGAGCAGGGTCGATTCGGCGAACGGCCGGCCGGCGAGCTGGACGCCGATAGGGAGGCCGTCCTCTGTCAGGCCGCACGGAACCGTAATGGCCGGCTGGCCCGTCGCGTTGAATGGCCCCGTGAAGCGCACCAACGACAT
>JALYMD010000892.1 GCA_030773875.1 Chloroflexota bacterium
GCTGGCTGAGGTCGTCCGGCAACGCCGGCAGGGTCCGGCGCGCCGAGGAGGGGAGCGCCTGCGCCGCGGATCCCACGGAGAGCGCCGGCAGCCTCGATCGGCGCCGGGTCATGTCCCCTAGCGCGACTGCCGCGACCGTGAGGAGGGCGCCCGCCGCGATACCTCGGAGCCCATGGCGCGGCTTTTCGGCGATCGACCAGGACGCCGGCATACCGAGCCAGTCGGGGAACACACCGCCAGATCGCCTAGCGGCATCGCGCGACGGCGTCGGCACCGATCGGTCATCGAGGTCTATGACGACGCGTCGCACCACCACCAGGGTGTCGACCTCCATCCTCGCCATCGCCGCCACCTCCGCTGCTGTAAAACGCACTGGTCCGAGCTGGCATCATACCGCCGCTTACTGAGCGCGTTGCAGGAACTCTGAATAGGCAAAATGACCGGCCAGGAGGCAAGAGCACCAGCAAGCGACCTTCCTGCCACGCGAACCGGTCGCCCCGGCCCCATTGGCGACCCTAATACGAAGATGGATGTTCAGCCACGGCTGATATCGTCGCCATGAACCGGCAGGTGGACGTGGCAGGAGAGATCCGGGATGATGGGTCGCCGCGACGGAAGTGGACTGGAGTTGGCCCATCAACCGGTGCAGAAGGCCGATGACCGCGAACGGTGACCCGCCCGAGATTGCCCTGAGTGCCGTCTGGCAGGAGCAGCGCGTCGCCGGGCCGCTGCGGACAGTGGATGGGCGCGAGATCCAGGTGATCCACCGGGGCACCTGGACGCATGGCTTCGGGCCGGATTTCCAGGACGCGCTAATCCTGTTCGAGGGGAAGGAGCTGCACTCCGGCAGCGTCGAGGTTCACCTACGGACGCGGGGCTGGACGGAGCACGGGCACGCACGCGATCCGCGGTACGACGATGTCATCCTCCATGTAGTCCTAGAGCACGACGGGACCGAGACCCGGCGCAGCGACGCCGCCCTGGTGCCCGTCCTTGCCCTCGCACCTTACCTGACCGAACCGCTCAAGTTCGATCCTGCAGCGGCGGATTGGAGCCGCTTCGGCCGCGAGGCGTGCGCTCCGGACCTGGCTAGGCGGGAGCCGAAGGCGCTGCGGACTATCCTCTGGCGTTTGGGTGATGCCCGGCTCGCCCAGAAGGCTGCTCGCCTGGAGGCACGGCTGACGGAACTGCCCCCGGGCGAGGTGCTCTACGCCGAGCTGTGGGACGGCCTCGGCTTCAGCGCCAACCGGGAGCCGATGCGGGCCCTGGCAGCGCTGCTTCCCCTCGCGGCACTGGAGGCCGCGCTCGCCACGGTGGCGAGCGGGCAGCGGCTCGCGCTGGCGCGGGGCCTGCTCTTCGGCGCCGCAAGGTTCCTGCCGTTGGCGCCAGCGGACGCCGCGTTCGCCCGCTTGACCCCAACGGAGGTCGCGGCGGCAGAAGCGTGCTGGGAGCGACACGGCGGACCCTGGCACGAGCAGACGATGGCCCCGAGGGTCTGGACCCGAGCCCGCGTCCGGCCCGCCAACCATCCGGCAGCACGCCTCGGGGCGGGGGCGGCGCTTCTCGCCGGGGCCCGGGAGGGGCTCGTCGCCGCGCTGCTGGCGCCGGTGCGGGAGGGGAGGGATCTCGTCGGCGCCGTGCGCGACCTCACGGCCGTTGCCGACCACCCGACGCTCGGCCCCGACCGCGCCGCCGCGCTGGTCGCAAACGCCCTGCTCCCATTTGCGCTGGCTTTCGCGGAGCACACTGGCGACACACGCCTCACGGATGCGGCCTCCGCCGCCTGGGAGACCCTGCCCGCGGCCGGTGCCAACGAAGTCACCCGCCGCACGACCCGTCAGGTAGCGGGGGAAGCCCGACTCGGCCCCCTCGGCGAGCGAGGCCAGCAAGGCCTGATCCACCTCGACGCAGGCTTCTGCACCCCCCGCCGCTGCTACGAGTGCCCGGTCGCCCACCGTGTGCTTGCAGACGCGGCGGAGTAGATCCGTCGCAGCGAGACACGCCAGCGCGGCGCGACGGCGAACGGGGCGACGCGTGCGTCGCCCCTACCAACGTTCTGCCGTCTGCCGTCTGCCGTCTGCCTGCTGACGTCTAGCCTGCGGCGGGCGACTGGCCGGCCATGTCCGGGCTGACCTGGAAGACGTTGCCGCGGCTCCGGAAGGAGGTGTGGAACTCGCGGGAGTAGAGCAGCTTGCCGTCGGGGCCGTAGACGTCCCGGACGAACGTGGCTTCAGAGCCGTCCAGCGGCGATTCAGTTTGGATGACGGTTCCCGCAGGGAGGCCCGGATTGACCACCTCGATGTCTGCCTGGCCGTGCGGGTACGGACCGCCGAAGACGGTATCGGAGAACTGGACGTCGTAGCCCAGCTCTGGCCCGTAGATGTTGACGATGACGTGGACGCCGTCGGTCCAGGACTCGATGAGCAGCCAGGAGTCGGTCGGATTCTCGAACCGGAAATCGCTGCCGCCGAACGGATCACCCTCTGGCTGGAGGATCGAAGCGTCGTAGCCGGCCCCCCAACTGTCATGCTCGTAGGAGAGGATCCGGTAGTTGTGCGGCCACCACTCCGTGATCGGCAGACCCGACAGCAGGGCCGCGCGGAAGACCGTGGTCGAGACCTGACAGATGCCGCCGCCGATGTCGCGGCCGACCCGCTCGCCCTCGACGACCGTGCTCTCGACGTAGCCCTTGTCGACGGTAATCTCGCCGATGGCGTGGTTGAAGGAGAACTCGCTGTGCGGCGGGACGAGGGTGTTATTGAGCAGCGCCGCTCCCACCTCGACGTTGATGTCCCGCTCCGGGGTCCCGCCATCGTAGTTCGAATCGCCGCGGGCGAGCAGGGTAGTGATCCCGAGCGCATCCAGGTTCTTGCCGCCGACGGCCGGCTTGGTCACCGTGACCGGGATCGGCACCGGGACGGGTCGCTCACCGGCGAAAAACGCGACCTCAAGATCCCGCGCGAACGCCTCGGCCTCGATCTTCAAGCCGTCCTCGGCCGGCGTGACCACGACCGGCCCTTCGTTCCAGCCGATCTCGGCGTCAACCGGGTCACGGTCGATCTCGGCGGTGAAGCGCTCGGCCAGCCAGCCCGCAAGCGCCTTCTGATCCAGGCCGACGGTCACGGCATCAGCACCAGGCTTCGCCGGATCCACGCTCTGTCGCACGAAGCGGCCAAGATCCTCAGGAGCAAGCTGCCACCGCTGGTCTTGGTGAACAACCTCGACCGGACGCGCGAGGGCTGCCTCTATCCGGGTTCTGGCATCCTCCAGGTCTGCGACCCGCACGGTGGGGGGCTTCACGACAATCGGCAAGGGCTCGACGGCAGCGCCGGAGTGCTGGACCGCCGCGATCACCCGCTGGCGGATCACCTCCCGATCCACGACGGCACCTTCGACCTCCGGCTCCACACTGACGGCTCTGCCCTTTACGACGAGGGCCGCGTCGCGCGGCACCGGCCCAAACTCGGCGTCGACCGTATCGAGCCATCGGCCGAGGGTCTGGAGATCGAGCCGGACGGTCAGCGGGACCGTTCGGTCCGACCGGGCCAGGTCGAAGGTGGAGTGCAACCGGTCGAACGCGGTGCCCTCGCGACCCAGCCGATGGGCGGCATCGAGCGACGCCTCGACATCGACAGACACCCCGAGATCGGCGAGGGCCGCCGTCCAGGTTCGATCGCCGTGGGTGAAGGAGACCGTCTGGTTCCCGAGAACCGCCGCCCGCTCTGCCACGAGCGCCCGCGCGACATCGCGGTCAAGCCCGCCGACCGGGACATCGCCCACCGCCACGCCTGGGTACACGCGGTCCCCATAGGCATTGCGGAAC
>JALYMD010000893.1 GCA_030773875.1 Chloroflexota bacterium
CCGCCGCCGGACATTTGCCCGGCGGGATGAAGCGCAACCGAACCCATTTCGGGGCCGAGACGGGCGGCGAGGTGACCGTCCGCCCAAGCGTTAGCAAGGATTTGGACGCGCTCTTGTACAACCCTGAGACCTCAGGCGGCCTGCTCCTGACGGTCCCGGTCGAGCGGAGCCCTGCACTTCGCGCCGCATTCGCCGCGGCAGACCTCCCACTTTGGGAGATCGGCGATGTGGTGCCGGGCGCGGGCATCCTCGTCGAGTGATGGCTCCTGGGCTCCAAGGCAGAGAGGGCAAGGATCGGATCGGCGTCATCCTCAACCCCACCGCCGGCGGTGGCCGATCCTTGGCCCACCTTTCTCAGATCGCGGCGACGTTGTCCCGCCTGCGGTGCCCCCACCACATCCATGTCACCACCGGACCAGGCGAGGCCACGTCCGTGGCGCGCTCGTTCGCTGATCGCCACTACAGCCTGGTGATCGCGGTCGGAGGTGACGGCACAGTCAACGAGGTCGTTTACGGCCTCCTCACTAGCAGCAGGGACACGCCACTTGGAGTCCTCCCAGCAGGTCGCGGAAGTGATTTCGCGCGCGGTACCGGCAGCGGCGATGGAATCGAGCTGACCTTGGAGCGGCTGGTCGCTGGGCGCCGCCGTCGGATCGATGTCGGACGGGCCCTCTTTGACGATGGATCGTCCCGTGCCTTCGTCAACGTGGCGGGCCTGGGGTTTGACGCCATTGTGGCGCAGCGTGCGACCCGATCCCGGCTTCCCGGGTCCACCCTTGCCTATCTCGCCGCCGTCGGCGTCTCCCTGGCCCGATACTGCAATTTTGAGGCTTCCATCGTCGCGGATGGCCGGCAGCATACAGGGCCGGTCTGCTCGGTTCTCACAGCCAACGGTCGCTACTTTGGCGGCGGGATGCTCATCGCCCCGACGGCGGATGTGGCGGACGGCCTGCTCGACCTGGCGATCCTAGGCGACCTCTCCAAAATGGACTTGATCCGCAACGTACCAAGGGTCTATCGCGGCGCCCACGTCAACCACCCAAAGTTCATTGGAGCGAAGGCGCGCTCCATTCGCGTCGACGCGCCTCCCTCCCAACCGGCACTCGTTCAGCTTGACGGCGAAGTCGTCGGTCGCACGCCGGTCACGTTTACCGTCGAACCCAGCCGCCTGGTCCTCGCTGGATGACCGCACCGAGCCCGGCCCCTGGTTCTCCCCTGCCAACCTCTCGACGGGAATGGGCAGCGCTACTCGACCGACTTGGCGTGCGACCAAGCAAGGGCTTGGGCCAGAACTTTCTCTACGAACGCGGCATTGTCCAGCGAATGGTCTGTGCCGCCGGCATCAATCCAGACGACCTCGTGCTGGAAATCGGACCGGGTCTGGGCATCCTGACGGACGAATTGCTGAACCGGGCCGGCGCGGTGAGAGCGATTGAGTTGGACCGGCGACTGGCTGAGCATCTGAGGACTGCCTTTGGTGATCGCCCAAACTTCGCCCTGATCGAGGGGAATGCGCTCGAGATCCCAACCACCGACGTGATTCCGGCCGACCGCGACTTCGTCGTGGCTGCGAACCTGCCCTACGCGGTCGCCTCGGCCGTCCTGCGGCATCTCCTCGGACAGCCTCACCGGCCCCGTCGCCTGGCCTTGATGCTCCAAAAAGAGGTCGCCGAACGGCTCGTCGGGACTCCCCCGAATCTGACCATCCTGGGTGTCGCTGCGCAGTTCTACGCCACACCGCGGATCGCGTTCGATGTTCCTCCGACGGTCTTCATTCCGCCGCCCACGGTGGAGTCGGCCGTGGCGATCCTCAATGTCCATCCCCGTCCCCTACTTCCCGAGCCAGATCACCGACGCTTCTTCCGCGTGGTCAATGCTGGATTCCGACAGAAGCGCAAGCAGGTCGCAAACTCGCTCGCCGCAGAGTTGGGGTTGCCCAAGGAGGAGATCAACCGCTGGTTGACGGAGGCAGGCATCGACCCGATGCGCCGCGCCCAGACGCTCTCCGTCTCCGAGTGGGTGACACTGGCCGAGCAAGCTCCGGCCGCGGTGGAAGGGTGACAGGGCTTACCATTCTGGCGCCCGCGAAACTCAACCTTGGCCTAGAGGTGGTCGGCCGTCGAGCCGACGGGTTTCACGACATCGTCACGATCATGCAAGCCATCGGTCTGACCGATCGCCTGACGCTGCAACCGTTCCCGTCTCTCCGCTTTACCTGCTCCGATCCAGCGCTTGAGCGGGACGACAATCTGGCACTTGCCGCCCTCCGCGCACTCCAGGCCGAAGCAGGCGTAGATCGGGGGGGCTGGCTGCATCTCGACAAAGCCATCCCGGCCGCAGCTGGTCTCGGTGGCGCGAGCAGCGATGCGGCAGCAGCACTGCTCCTCGCTCGGCACTACTGGGCGCCAACCCTAGCCGACGAACGGCTGGCGCCGATCGCTGCCTCCCTCGGCAGCGACGTGCCCTTCTTCCTCCGCGGCAGCACCGCGCTCGCCTCGGGACGCGGGGAACGACTCGAAGCGCTCCCAGCCCCGAACACGCCCTGGTTCGTCGTCGCCACCCCGCTGATAGCGATCCCCCGCAAGACGGCAACCCTTTACGGTGAGTTGGACCCCACAGACTTTTCCTCTGGCGGCTGCGTCCGACAGCAGGCCGCCCAGCTGCACTCAACCGGATCGCTTGACCCCACGCTTCTCCGCAATGCGTTTTGCTCTCCACTTTATCGGCTTCAACCGGCGCTCGAGCGAGTCCCTGATGCCTTTCGACGCGCAGGTGCCCCGTTCGTGGCGCTCTCTGGTGCCGGTCCGAGCCACTACACCGCCGTCGACAGCGAGGCAACCGCCAGAGCCGTTGCCCACAGCCTCACCGTCCATCTAGATGCTGGAACGACCGTCCACGCGTGTCGGCCGCTGAACCAGCGTCCAGCAGTGCTCGAAACGTGACCGGCCCACCTGCCCCTTAGGCAACCGCATTGCCCGCACGGACGTAAGCACAAAGGCCCCCAGCTGCTCACGCCGGGGATCACCGCGCCTCAGGCGATCGCCCGACGGCGTTTGACGCCCCTTGAGACCGGCCCATAGAATCGCGAGCATGGAGGCCCCTGCCAGGTGGAACACACCACGGTCAATCGGCGCTACCGGGTCGACCGCCGGATCGGCGAAGGTGGAATGGCGGAGGTCTACCTCGGCCATGATCTCCTTCTCAACCGTGCGGTTGCCATCAAAGTGCTCCGTTCCCAATACGCGTCGGACCCCATGTTCCGCGCTCGCTTCGAGCGGGAGGCCCAGGCCGCCGCGGGCTTCACGCACCCCAACATCATCGACATCTATGACGTCGGGGAAGAGGGCGGCACGCCCTACATCGTCATGGAGTACGTCCGCGGCGAGACGCTCAAGACCATCATCGAGGAAGAGGGCCCGTTCGACGCCGATGACGTGGCGTCGTTGCTCGAGCAGGTTGGCGCCGCCCTTGACTACGCTCATGACCGCGGCCTGGTGCACCGCGATATCAAGCCACAGAACATCCTGGTCGATAACCAAGGGCTTGCTAAGGTGGTGGACTTTGGCATTGCCAAGGGGCTGGCCGACAACCATCTGACCGAGGTCGGCACGGGGCTTGGCACGGTCCACTACATCTCGCCAGAGCAAGCCAGCGGGCTGATGGCCACGCCCTCCTCCGATATCTACGCGCTCGCCGTGGTCGCCTTCGAGATGCTGACCAAGAGTCTGCCGTTCGACGCAGACTCTGCGGTCGGCGTTGCCATGCGTCACGTCCACGACCTTCCGCCGGCCCCGTCATCCATTGTTCCGACCGTGCCGGCGAATGTGGATGCGCTCGTGCTGCGGGGGCTAGCTAAGGATCCCACTGCTAGATATGCCTCAGCGGGCGCGTTTGCCGAGGCCATGACCAACTGGCGAACGTTTGCTGACGTTTCCTCCACATCGCCCCGTTCCGGGGCATCGAGGACACCCGTCACAGACGCTCGGCTACGCGAACCCGAGGCGAGAGCCCGGCCAGTACCTGCAGGAGCGCCTGGGGATCACCGAACTTCCTCGTCCAACACGCATGGATCCGGCTCCACCCCCAGTGCTCTGGCAGCGGGACGACGAGATGATGTCGGGTGCGTGACATGGCTGGTCGGCGCGACGGTGGTAGTGGTGTTGATCGCCATGGTCTGGCTGGGCTTCCGGTTCTCTCCTGGCCTCGCAGATCTCGCTACGGACGACGCTCCCACCGCTGTCCCTGGCCAGGCAAAGACAACCGTTCCCCTGCTTCCGACACCGACTCCCGCCGAGACACCGGTCCCGCCAACACCTTCGGCGGAGGACCAAGCTCCGGTAGTCGGTGCCGTCCCCGCACCCAACCTGATCGGCCGCACTTATGATGAGGCGATCGACGAAGCTACGTCGGTGGGTCTGCAAGTCAGGGAAGGAAACCAGGTCTTCAGCGAAGAGGTTCCTGCCGGCAACGTCGCGGAGCAGGACCCGTCCGCCGGCACAGAGATCGAGCAAGGCTCGGAGATAGTCATCAAGCTGAGCCGGGGGTCTGGCATCGTCGACCTGACGGCACTGGGCTTGGTGGGGCAGGATGTGGAAGCAGCCCGCGTCGCCCTGCAGGAGGCGGGCCTCAGCGTGACCGAAGAACCCGTCGCCAGCACCGATATTCCTCCGGGGCAGGTTTCCGGCTTTCAACCAGCCGGGGCAGCGATGGTCGGCGAGACGGTGACGTTGCTCGTCAGCCAGGGGGATGCGGTGCGCGTGCCGGAGGAGGCCGTCGGCCAACCACGTGCGGCGATTGCTGGCCAACTCGAAGGACTGGGCCTCCGGGTGGTCGAGCAGGTACCGGCGGACGAGGCGGCGCTCGAGCAGGTTGCAGGCTCAGCTGGGGTCGGCATTGAGAATGGGGACGTCGTCAGCATCGTGGACGAGGACGGAGGCGACGTGCTCGGGCAGTGGCTTCCTCGCGGTTCCCCGGTGCGCCTCATCTACTACGAAGCGGGCACCACGGACGCTGGGGACGACCATCGTGGGTGACGACATCACCACCTCACGGATCCGTCACAATAATGCGCTGCAGATCGAGAACTCCGGCCGATCTACCCAATCCCATCTTCAGGGCATCGTGCCGCTCTTCACACTATGATGGCTCGTGCGGGTCAGCTCTTGACGTCCCACGGCGCCGCGATCTTCGCTGCCGTGTTCGTCGCCTCCACTGTCTTCGGATCCGGGATGGGCGCGGTCTGGGCTAAGGAGATGCGGCAACCGGGCGTCCGCGTGCTGGGCAGCGGAAACGCCCTCTCCGTGCTGATCACGTTCGGAGCGGCACGCCTTCTTCTGGCAACAGGGGACGACCCAGTCGCGTTCGCCAATGCCCTCGCCCAGGTCCGGCACCCGACCACCCCTCGGATCGACATCCTCCTCGTCGCGGGTCGTGGCCGCTCTCTGTTGGTGCCCATCGCGGCGAGAGACACGGTCCGTCCGCGCTACGTCGCGTCACTCGGCGACATCCCGCCCTCCCCAGAGCGGGATGTCCTTCTGGAATCTCCTGTGCCGGTCCTGCCCAGCTCCCGCGTCATCGACCTCGGGAGCGGCGTCCAGATCGCGGTCGAGACCGCAGACACCGGCCACGCCGCCACAACTGAGGTGGAAGCATGGAGAGTCATCGTTCGGCACGGAGCCACCACTGTGGTGATCCTGTCCCACGGTGAGGTCTCGGGACGCTTTCCAGACATCGGGCAGGTGGCCGCTCTCATCGTCGCAACTGGCGCTCCGACGATGGAACCGGAGGGGTTAGCAGCAGGTGCGCTCCTCGTGCCTGCCATGGCGATCAGCGGGAAGGACCTACGGCGCGAACTCGGACCCTTGATCCGAAAGAAGGTGTGGACCGTGCGATCCTTCCCGGGGGAGGCCGTGCGGCTGGAGTTTGTGCGTGGCGGTCTTCGCGCGCCGCCGGACGCCACCGCCGTCGAGCCTTCGTCGCCCTCCGGCAACGCCTCAACGTCATCCCGCGCCTCACCCGCCACCCCGAATCGTCGACGCGACAGCTTGCAGATCGCGATGGTCAACGCGGAAGCGACACCCTACGCGACAACCGGATGAGCAGTCGGGAGGAAGCTAGGCGATCCGTCAGCCACCTCGCGCGGCGCGCGTCTCGGCAAATTCGCCTTTGACCCGCTGCAGGAGCACCGGATCAGTCAGGAGGTCGAGCCCTGCGAGAGCCATGGCCTTCGCCACGGCGATGGTGTTGTGATAGCCCATCGCCGAGTCAGCCGCGTCAACCACCTCCTGCGAGTGCCAGGTGCAAACTCGGTCTAGGATCGGATATCCAGTCTCGACCGACGGTACCACGTAGCTGACATTGCCCCAATCGGTTGACCCGGATCCTTCCTCCGGCACAGCCTCAGGCATGACGAGCCCGAGGGCGTCAAGGTGTGACTTGATGCGGCGGGCAAGGGTGTGATTCGTGATCATGTCGAAGTTGGCGCGCTCCGAAAGAAGGAACCGCACCTCCGCCCCAGTGATGGCCGCTGCCCCCTCAGCTATCCGGCGAACCTTCTCCACCAACTCGTTCATGTATGCCAGGGTCTGGGCCCGAACCAGGAAATCGCCAGCGGCGAAGGCAGGAACGACGTTTGGCGCCTCTCCCCCGTCCGTGACGATGCCGTGGATGCGGGCGTCGCTCCGGACGTGCTGGCGCAAGGCGTTGATGCCGTTGAACGTCTCGATCAGGGCGTTCAGTGCATTGATTCCATTGTACGGATCAGCTGCGGCGTGGGCAGGGCGGCCCACGAACTCGATCCGCACTCCCTGGCATGCCAACGCTTGGCCGCTACCCTCCACCGTGGGGCAGACAGCCTCCACGGTCCCTGGATGGGCGCCCATTGCGGCGTCAACGCCGTCAAAAACACCAGCCTCTGCCATGATGGCTTTGCCGCCGATGGCCTCCTCGGCCGGCGTCCCGAACACGGCGACGGTCCCTGGCACCGAGTCAAGGGCGGCGCGCAGGCCAATCCCGGCCCCAATGCCCGCTATTGCGATGAGATTATGCCCGCAGCCATGGCCGAGTCCCGGCAAGGCGTCGTACTCCGCCAGGTAGGCAATGATAGGCACCCCTCCTGACCGAGCCACTGAGGCGCGGAACGCGGTTGGCAACCCTGCCACGTTCCGCTCCACGGCGAAGCCGTGTCGCTCCAGAAACGTGGCGCAAGCGGCGCTCGATTCCGCCTCCTGCATGGCGATCTCAGGGTGAGCATGAATAAATCGTGAGAGGGCGATGAGATCGTCCCGCTCTGCCTCGATGGCCGCGACAACTGCCTCCTGAACTGTAGAGAGACCGACCATCTCAGCCTGGACCACAAGAGTTCCTCCCCTGCCAGCACGGATGACAAGACCCTCATGCGAACATCGTGCTCGCCTCACCTCAACCGCGACAGCGACGATAGCACAGCCGAGTGGGTCTACGATGCGAAGGAGCCGCACGTCCAGCAGTAGGTGTCAACTGCCTGAATCCGGGCATTGCACGAACGACAGCGTCGCCCGTCCCGCGTGCCCCCGGCATCCGCGTCTCCTCCCCGCCCATTCCCCTGCGCCCGCTCGCTTCCGATCTCCCCCGATCCATCCGCCGCGGACGAGCTAACAACGTGCAACACCGGTCGGTCGGGGGTTCTTCCTCTGGTCGAGTTCGGCCTTGGTCCAGACGATGGGTGCCCGCCCGCCGGGGTATCGCGTCCAGCACGTTGCTCCGGGTGGGAGTCGCCGCGTATGGCCTCGCCTGCCTGACGCTCCTCACCTGACGAGGATAGGGAAGGCCGGGCTGCCCGCCGCAACCATTCATCGACGATCACGGCACCCGTGCGTGTTGCCTCCCCTGCCTCCACCGGCCCCGCGCCAGGCGAGACCGTTGACTGGTCGGCCCTGGATCGAGACGGCGGCGGAGCCGGTGGCCGGTCAGACATCGAGAGGTCGGTGGCGCGCAAGCCAGTCGTCGCTCCATCGGGGAATCGACCGCCCAGGTGCTGGGCGGTGTCGGGCCGCGTCCCGTACCCATGCACCGGCTCAAACTTTCCTGCGTCAGCCG
>JALYMD010000894.1 GCA_030773875.1 Chloroflexota bacterium
GGTGATGATCAAGTGGACCTGCCAGTACGTTGGCGGCGGGATGTATTCCTGCAAGAAGGAGTACATCCCTGTGTAGGTCGGTCGCCGGGCGTCGCGGAAACGGCCGCCAGCCCAAGGCGGCGTGACCCGACGGGCTCGCCGGCCGGCCCGAGGAGATTCTCCTCCTTGCGCTGGCGCACCAGCGCGGGGATGGTCCCTCCGAGCCTCCCCAAGCGACCGATCCTGCCGGCCCGACGGCACGCCGCCCCCGCCGAGCTGGCCGGGGGCAGCGGCGTCTTGAGATCAACGGGCCGGAGATCCGGCGGCCCGGATCTCGATGGCGGGGAGGGACGGGGCGCCGCGGGCAGGCAGGTGGTCTGGGGGAAGGCTCCGCGGCTGGGGCCACGACCGCGTCCCTTGGCCAGGGGAGGCCGGCTCAATCACCGATCAATGGCCGTCGGGGGGCGCCGCGGGGGTCGCGGGGCGGCGAAAGTCGCCGGAGCGGCCGCCGGCCTTTTGCTCTAAGCGGATGGCCTCGATGACCATGCCGCGGTCGACCGCCTTGACCATGTCGTAGATGGTGAGGGCGGCGGCGCTGACGGCGGTCAGGGCCTCCATCTCGACGCCGGTCTGGCCGCGGGTCTCGACCCGGGCCGTGATCTCCACGGCGTCGGGGACGATCTCGAACCCGACCTCGATCCGGGTCAGCAAGAGCGGATGGCACATGGGGATCAGTTCGTGGGTCCGCTTGGCGGCCATGATCGCCGCGACCTGGGCCACGGCCAGGACGTCCCCCTTGGCGGCGCGCCCCTCCTGGATCAGCGCGACCGTCTCCGGCCGCATAGCGATCCGGCCAGCCGCGACGGCGACCCGGTGAGTCTCGGGCTTCTCCCCGACATCCACCATCCGCGCCCGCCCGGCGGGATCGAAGTGGGTCAAGGGAGAAGCCATCGTCTGCGCTTGAGAGGCGATCCGGTCTGGAGCGGTGCTGTCCGGGTGTCCATCGCCGGCCGGTCGTGGATTAATCTGGTCGGGCATTGGGGGCTCCTGGAAGGTGTCGCGCGATGCCATGGTTGCGGCAGTCGTGCGGTCCATTCTGCATGAGTGGGAGGAGTGCGGGCAGGAGCCAGGGGCGGCGGCAGGACGAGCGGGGCCTTCGGCGGAGCGTCAGGAATTCGATCGCGGGTGGCTTTGGAGCCGGGCGATCCGGCGGATCGCCCCTACGAGGGGCACACCGTCGTCAAGCGGAGGCGTGGGCGACCGGCGGTGAGGGTGGCCTGTATCTCCATCTTGGTGTGGGCGATACACTCGGCGCCGTTCGGCATCCCGGGATGATTACGTCTTGGAGGCAAGGTATGAGCGACCGTTCGTCCGCGACGCTGGCGCGGGTGGTGGAGGCCGTGGACCGGCGGGCGGAGGAGATCGTCGAGTTCGCCGCGGCCTTCATCCGGCAGCCGTCCGTCAATCCGGACCTAGACCCGGCATCGGGCGGAGAGCAGCGGGCCCAGCGGTGGCTGCGGGATCGGATGCGGGAGGGGGGCGGGTTCGAGATTGACGAGTGGGCGGCCGTGCCGACGCGCCCGAACGTGGTGGCGCGGCGGACCGGGAGCGGCGGTGGGCGATCGCTGATCTGGTGTGGGCACACGGACGTGGTGCCGGTCTCGCCGGAGCAGGCCGCGGTGTGGAGCGGGCCGGGGCCGTTCTCCGGCAAGGTGCGGGACGGAAAGCTGTGGGGGCGCGGCGCATCAGACATGAAGGGAGCGATCGCCGCCTACGTGATGGCGGCGCGGGTGCTGCACGACGAGGGAGTCCGGCTGCGGGGGGATCTGACGCTGGCCCAGGTCTGCGGGGAGGAGTCGGGACGCAAGGAGATCGGCTGTAACACGGTGCTGGAGCGGGGCCACCGGGCGGACCTGGCGATCTTTCCGGAGCCCTCGAACTTTGCCGTCTACCCGACCATCAAGGGCGAGATCTACTTCACGCTGACGGTGCCGGGCAAATCGACCCACATCGCGAACCGCAACCTGGTCGTGCAGGCGCTGCTGCACGGGACCGAGCGGCCGGGCGTGAGCGCGATCGACAACATGCTGAAGTACCAGTTGGCGCTGCTGGAGCTGGAGCGGCAGTGGCTGCTCTGGCGCTCCAGCCCCAACGTGCCGCCGGGGGGAATGTTCATCAGCGTCAACAGCATCCAGGCTGGTCCGGCGGAGAGCCCGGTCCCGACCTCCGCCATCCCCGACTCCTGCACGGTGACCGGCTCGCTGCTCTTCTACCCGGAGCTGACGGGCGAGGAGGTAATCGCGGAAGTGCGGGGAACGATCGACCGGGTCACGGCGGGCGACACCTGGCTGCGGGAGCACCCGCCGACCCTGGAGATCCCCTCCGGTCACCCGATGAAGGAGCCGGTGAATCTGCCCCACAACCACCCGGGCGTGCTGACGATCCTGGAGGCAACCCGGGCAGTGACCGAGGAGACACCGGAGACGAGGACATCCCCCTTTGTCTGCGACGCCAACTACTGGTACCCCCTCGGGCAGCCCTCCCTCGTCTTCGGGCCGGGCGACCCGAGCTGGGGCATCCACGGGACGGACGAGTTTCTTCCCGTGGGCGACCTCGTCAAGGCGGTGAAGGTCTTTGCCGCGGTGACGATGGCCTGGTGCGGGGTGGAGGCGTAGGGAACCGGGCGGACCGGGCAGCGGCCGGCCTGGGAGGGAGTGGAGCCAGGATGCGGCGGTGTTCCGTCCCGCCGGCCGCGCCCACCGGCGATGCGCCCGCGATAGGAGGTGCGATGAGTGATCCGCGCCATGTCAAGCTGGCCCAGGTCCTGGTCAACCACTCGCTCGGGCTGCAAAGCGGCGACAAGGTGATCATCCTCTCGCAGCTAGCCGGGGCGCCGCTGGCTCGCGAGGTCTACCGGGCGGCCCTTCGCGCGGGGGCGCATCCGGTCGCCCGGATCTCGCTCGATCCGAGCCTGGCGATCGGGTCGTTGGATGGCCTGACGGAGATCAAGCTGCGTGAGGGGAGCGAGGAGCAGATCCGCTTCGTCGAGTTCGACCTGCAGGAGATTGAGCGGTGCAATGCCCTGCTCATCATCTGGGCGGACGAGAACACGAAGGGGCTGAGCGGGATCGCGCCGGAGCGGATGGCCCTCGCCCAGCAGGCGTCCGGGCCGGTGATGGGGCGGCTGATGGAACGGTCGATGGCCGGCGAGCTGAGGTGGTGCGCGACCCTCTTCCCAACCGCGGCCCACGCCCAGGAGGCGGGGATGGCGCTCCCCGAGTACGAGGAGTTCGTCTTCGGCGCCGGGCTGCTGGATTGGGACGACCCAGCCGCTTAGTGGCGCGAAGCGCAGGCGGAATTGCAGCGGGTGGCCTCGCTGCTTGGCGAGCGGGACGAGATCCGGGTCGTGGCGCCCGGCACGGACCTGACCTACCGCGCCGGCGGCCGGACGTGGATCGCCGCCGGGGGGACCATCAACTTTCCCGACGGGGAGGTCTTCACCGGCCCGATCGCAGACTCGGCCAACGGAAGGGTCCGCTTCACCTACCCGGCGATCTACCTCGGCACCGAGGTTGAGGACGTGCGGCTGACCTTCCGGGAGGGCAAGGTGGTCGAGGCGACCGCGGCCCGCGGGGAGGAGTTCCTGCACGCGATGCTCGACCAGGACGCGGGGGCGCGTTTTCTGGGTGAGGTCGCGTTCGGGATGAACTACGGGATCACGCGCTTCACGCGCAACATCCTGTTCGACGAGAAGATCGGCGGCACGATGCACCTGGCGCTGGGCCGGTCCTACCCGCACACGGGCGGCAGGAACGAGTCGAGCCTGCACTGGGACATGATCTGCGACCTGCGGGAGGGGCGGGTCTACGCCGACGGGGAGCTTTGCTACGAGAACGGCCGGTTCACGATCTAGCCGGCAACCGGCGGCCAGCATCGCGGTCATGACTTCCGTGGGAAGTGCCTGCGCGACAACGGTTGACGGGGAGGTGAATGGTGCGCGCCGTGGTGGGGATCTGGACCAGGGACGCAGCCCAAACCGAGGAGCAGATCCGGGAGCTGCGAGAACGGATCGTCCCGAATGTTCGCCAGAGTCCCGGTTTCGTCGCGGGCTACTGGACGCACGATCCGGTCACCGGCAAGGACCACACGCTGCTTGTCTTCGGGAACGAGGAAGCCGCACAGCGTTGCAAGATCGGGGTCGAGCAGAACAGCCAGCGCCAGGGAGAGGTCGGCATACAGCGTGACCTGCTCACCGTGGTCGAGGTGGTCGCCGAAACGCACCGCTGACTGAAGGCAAGCTGAAGGGCATCACGGACGGGAAACTGGGACAGCAACAGGAGAGGGCGGAACGACCGCCCCTTGAGGTGCTTGCTGCCGAGTGCAGAGGGGAGGGACGAATCATGAGTCAGGATCCCAAGCCGTCGTTCCTTGTCTCACCCGATGACGGCCGAGCCCTCCCGGGCCTCCGGATGGTCCATAAGGTGGCGGGCGAGCGGTTCGGTGTCCCGATGCTGATCATGGAGGGCGTCCTCGAACCGGGCCAGCTGATCCCGCCGCACACGCACACCCAGGAGGACGAGTGCACCCACGTCTTGACGGGAGAGCTGATGTTCGAGGTTGGGGGCGAGGTCATGACGGCGTCGGCCGGCTCCTACGTGGTCAAGCCGCGGGGAATTCCCCACGCCTTCTGGAACGCCGGCACCGAGCCGCCGCGGGTCATCGAATTCCACACTCCGGGCGGCTTTGACCGCTTCTACGAGGAACTCGAAGCCGTCTTTACCTCCGAGGAGACGGACGAGGGAGCGCGGCGGGCGGCAGAAGCTGACCTCCACGCCCGGTACGGGCTAACGTTCCACCCAGACCGTATTCCCGAGCTCGCGGCCAGGTACGGCGTCAGACCGTAGAGAAGGGGCGTTTGCTCCAGGTGCGTCCGGCGCACGGCGATCGATCCGCTTGCTCGCGCCGTGCCGCTCGGTGTTTCCCGCGCGATCGGGGTCGCTCCGGTGGTTTGGCGCTCTCTCACGGGAGGTGGCGACGAACGCGCACGCGCGGCCATGAGGCCAGCCGTTCCGAGAGCATCGTCGGTTAGGGGCACTGCTGACGGCAGACTTTGCGCCGTAACGGTCCGACGGGATCAGTCCTTCAGCCGGGTCACGGGGTTGCGGAGGGTGCCGACGCCGTCGATGGCGATCTCGACCTCGTCGCCGTCTTCCAAGGTGAACTCCGGCGGGGGAATGATCCCGGTGCCGGTCATTAGGATGACGCCGGCCGGGAACCGGTTGTGGCGGAAGAGGTAGCTGACCAACTCCGTGAAGGGGCGATGGATCTGGTTCGTCGAGGTGTCGCCGGCGAAGTGGACCTTGCCGCCGCGCCGGATGGTGAGGCGGATGGCGAGGTTGGCAACGTCGGGGACCTCCCAGGCGAGGGCGATCGTAGGCCCGACAGCGGCGCAGGCGGTGTAGACCTTGGCCTGGGGCAGGTAGAGCGGGTTCTCCCCTTCGATGGAGCGGGAGGAGACGTCGTTGCCGACGGTGTAGCCGACCGTTTCGCCGTCACGATTCAGGACCAGGGCCAGTTCCGGCTCGGGCACGTCCCAGGTCGAATCTCCCCGGATGGCGACCGACTCGTCGGGTCCGGAGACGCGGCTCGGGGTCGCCTTGAGGAACAGTTCCGGCCGGTCGGCGTCGTAGACCCGGTCGTAGACGTCTTTCTGGGTCGATTCTTCCATCCGGGCATCACGGGATCGGAGGTAGGTGACGCCGGCCGCCCAGACCTCCTGCCCGTCCACCGGGGCCGAGAGCCGGAGCGCTTCCAGGGGGATGCCGTCGCCCGCGCTGGTCCGGACCGCCTCCAGCCGTGCCTGAAGGTCCGCGACAGGCATGGTCAGGGCGTCGGCGAGGGTGGCGGGGCCGCCCGCGGCGGCGACGCCGAGGACCCGGTCACCCTCGATCAGGCCCAGACGCGGCCCGGCGGCGCTCTCCGAACGGTAAAGGCACAGGGGCACGGCGTCGTCCTCCGGCGGCCGGGGCCGCACGTTCCAGCGTTCGGCGGTGGTCCCACCGGACCGCGGCGCATCGTACGGCAGCGGAGGTGGCCTGCCAAGGAGCGGGCGATCCGGTGGCGAAAGCCCCTCCATGCGACCCCTCCGACCCTTGACGGTGGCGGCCGGGAGCGGGGCAGGGTCAGGGCGGATGATTCATGGAGGTCGTTCGCCGTCGGGCTCCGACGCGGTGTTCGCCGTTGCGGTCCGACGCGGGGCTCAACCCCCGCGCTCAACCGACGAAGCCGGCTAAACCCGGCTGACGATCACGGCGCCGGTGACGGATCCGGATTAGGGGAGGGGGCGAACTGGAGCGTCCGAGGTGATAGCGAGGAGCAATGCAGAGCCGGCAGTGTCACCGCCCCCCCGAATCACCCCAACCCCGCCCTCGTCCCACACTGCCGTGTCACCCGTTGTCAGTGGAACTTCAACGCCGGTGCTCACGATCATCTCGTTCCCGGCCCCGGATCGAACCCGCGTCATCTCACGAGCTGGAACCAGTCCGAGGGTGCCAGCTTCAACGACCAGCAGGACCGGCCCCCGTGCCCGGCGTGGCGGCAGGCTCGTCCCCGGTGCCAGCAGCACCCGCTCCAGCGTCACGACCACCGGGCCGGGCGGCACCTGCGACGCGCGAATGCGGCCTAGGCTCCCCAGCGGCGTGACGGTGATGCCCGGGTCATCCAGGGCAGGCCCGCCATCCACGAGCGGGAGCATCGCTCTAATCAGCGTCCCGTGGCTGGTGGGGGCTCCGGGAGAAGACACCGGCGTGTCCACCGGGGCAGGGGACTGAACACTCTAACGAGAGCTGAACTCTTGCTCGTTCCCGGGAGCCAACACCACGCCGTCTTGGAACGGAAGCCACGCCACGGCTAGGGTCACGACGGGCTCCGTCCCGTCGTTGCGGAGCGAGAGCACTGCGGTCCCGGCCGGAAACACCATTACGTCGCCGGATCCGAGCCCCCGCTCGGTCCCTGAAGGAACCACCGCTTGCGAGGCGACGGGTTCGCCCGAACCTTGGAAGACCTGCGCTGCGCCGCTGCCCCGCACCGCCAGCTCACCGGACTCGATAACGAGCAGTCCCGGGCCGGGCCAGGCGACCCTGTTGACCTCCGCTCCGGGCGCGAGGGTGAGGTGGGCGGCAGCTGTCATGCTCGATCCCGAGGACCAGCGATCGAGCGGCACCCGGGCCATGGGTTGGACCAGGCTCGGGGCGTCGCTGCCGCTCCACCGCTCCGCCACCCGGCCATCTTCAACGCGGAAGAGGTCCACCCCTCGCCAGATCCCGGCGTGGTCCGCGGATCGATCAAGAACCGACCGCCCCTGATCAGTCGTAGCGGTTACGCGCGCCGAGACCTGGTCGTTGTCAACCAGGAGGTCGTCGACCTCGAAGCGCAGCGTCGGGTAGGCGGCGCGCAGGGTGGCAAGGTAGTGCGTGAGTCCGGAGCGCCCAGACGGAAGACCGGGACGGGCCGCGTGCTCGACTAGGTCCGGTCCGACCACCGCATCGAGGGGGGCCGGGTTGCCGGTGCGCAGAACGTCGTTCGCCGCAGCGTAGAAGGCGCGGACGGCGGCGACGGCCTCGGCAGGGGACGCGCTGGCTGCGACGGGCCGTGCCGAGGAGGAGGAGAGAGTCACCGCGAGACCCAGCAGCACAGCGCCGGTGGCAAGGGCGAGCAGGCACGCCAAAGGCAGGAATGTGATCCGGGGTGCGGCGACCCGGGCCCGTTGCTCGATCCGTCGCAGGGCCAGCTCGTGCTCCATGCTCCGGATGGTCGAGACGGTGTCGAGGTGCGGGACCATGCCGCTGCCTCCTTTGCTCGCGAGCCACAGCCGGGAACACGAAACCCGGCCAGGCCAACAAAGCCTCAGCCGGGTTCGCCACTCACTCCGCCCGGCGCAAGGGCGAGCCAAGGAAGACGGCGCCGGACTTCATCGTGTCCGAGGTGGGCCGAGGGTACCAATAGACAGTCACGAACTTGTGACAGAATTTTCACGACAGATCGCTGGGCTTGGCTTGAAGAAGCGCTCATATTCAACCAGTCGAACTGTTACATCACTTTGATCGTCTACCCGGATGTGGAACGCCTCAACGGATGCCATGCCGGTGACTGGTGTGAGGAACGGGGAGGGCTGGGTCGCTTGGACCCTGCCCTCCCTGGCGCGTCAATTAGTAGGGCCGACCCGGCAGGCCCGGGGTCGGGGGCACCGCCCACTCCACCCCAATCTCCGTCGCCGCTGTGAAGCGGCCTACTACCAGTGTGCTGCTGTCGACGACGAGCACCGGGCTGAGGTCCACCGGCGCGTAGAGGTCGTGGGCATCCACGCCGGTGCGCCCGCTCGCCGAACCGGGGTGCTGCACGAAGTAGTTGGCCTTGTCCGCGTGCTCTGCCCGGGCGAGGCTCAGGCCACTGATGGTCAGCGCAACGGCGAGTCCGGCCACGACGACGATCCTGCCCGCCATGTGTGCGATCTGGGTCTTCATTGCCGCCTCCTGTTCCGGTTGGTTCCCGGTGCTCGGTGCCGCTTGGCACACGCCCAGAGTGCCCGAGGGCGGCAGCGGTCGCATCGGTAGAACTACGCGTTCCAGGGAACGGGCCAAAAGAGGCGATATAGGAGGTTTTACCTAGGCCGTCGGTAAGAGGTGGCAGGAGAGAGGCTGGTGAGGCTAGGCGAGGCCAAGGCGGCGGGCTGCGGCAACGGCGGCGGTGCGGGACCTGGCCTCCAGCTTGGCGAGGACGTTCGTGACGTGGTTGTCGACGGTGCGGGGTCTGACGAAGAGGGCGTCGGCGATCTCCCGGTTGGACTTGCCCTCGACGAGGAGGGCGAGGACCTCCAACTTGCGGGAGGTCAGGCCATGGGCGGTGGCCCTGCTCGGTGTGGGCTCGCTTGGAGCCGTCTGGGGCGTTCGGGCCACCTGGGCTGCTTCCGCCCGCGCCTCTTCGGGCGACATCCGCCGCCCCGCTTCCCACGCGGCGGCGAAGGCCGCTTCCCCGAGGGCCCACCGTAGTGCCTCAACCTGGGCCGCCAACTGGGCTACATCGCTCGCCGCCGGGGCGACGCCGAGCCGCTCGCCAAGTGCGTTCGCCGCACCAAGAAGCCGAGTAGCCCTGACCATTTCGCCGCAGGCAAGAGCTATGCCGGCCAGGTCTTCGAGCGACCATCGCAAAGACCAGACATCCCAGGCGTTGCCCAACCGCTCCTGCCAAAGCCCGGCTGCCTTCGCATAGTCACCACGCTGCTGCGCGATCCTCGCGAGGTCGCTCAGGGCATGCGCCGCGCCATGGCGGCTGCCAGTGTGACGAAAGTGGGTGACGGCATCCTCTAAGGTGCGCTCGGCCGCCTCCGTATCGCCGCATCGGCGTAAGGCCCCGCCGAGGTCCCGCATCGCCCAGCCAATCCGCATCGGCTCGCCCAGAGCGTGGGCAAGGCGTAGCACCTCCTCGCGCAGCGTCAGCGACCGCCGAAAGTTGCCTCGATCCTCCGCGACGAAGCCGAGCAGTGAGAGCGCCTCCGATGCCCTGAAGGTATCACCGGCCTCCCGACACAGCCTCAGGCTCTGCGCGCCCAGGGTCTCCGCACGCCGGTGGTCGTGGTGCCACACCATAAAGCCTGCAGCGGCTCGGATGTCAGCGCGCAGCGGCATTGGGACCTCATCGGCCAAATCGACGGCCCGATCGAGCCACCTCCGCCCCTCGCTGCGTCCGTCATGCAGAGCCCACAACCACCGGAGTCCCACCGCCAGGCGGACCAGTGTCGTTGCATCGCCCCGCTCGAAGGCCCAGGTCAGCGCCGACCGCAGGTTGTCTTGCTCGGCATCGAGCCGGGCAAAGGCGGCCGGCATGTCCGGCCGCCAGACGCAGTGCGCGCCGACCTCGTAGGCGAAGGCGGCGAAGTGGCCCGCGTGCAGCCCCCGTACGACCTCCTCCTCGCCACTCTCGGCCAGCCGCTCCAACCCGTACTCGCGGACCGCCTCCAGCATCAGATAGCGGGGCTCCCCGTCCGGGCCGTTCTCCTGCCGCAGCAGGCTCTTGTCGACCAGCGAGGCGATACCGTCCAGAGCCTCGATCCCGGGATCGTCCGGGATCGCCGCTATTGCCTCGGCTGCCTCCAGGGTGAAGCCACCCGTGAAGACCGCAAGGCGCCGGAAGAGGGTCTGCTCCTGCGGCGTGAGAAGGTCGTAGGACCACGCAATGGCGTTGCGCATCGTTTGCTGTCGCGCCGGCAAGTCGCGAGCGCCCCCGGTGAGCACAGGCAGCTGCTTCTCCAGTCCGGCCAGTAGCCCCGGCAGGGGTAGGATCTTGACCCGAGCGGCCGCAAGTTCGATGGCCAGGGGGAGGCCATCTAGCCGCTGGCAGATCTCGGCAAGGGTGACCGCGTTCTCGGGGGTGCCCGCGAAGTCGGACTTCACGGCCTGGGCCCTCACGACAAAGAGCTGGACCGACGCGGACGTCATCGCCTCGTCCGGTAAGGAGCGTCCGTCATGCGTCGCGAGTCCCAGCGGCGGCACAGCATACTCATGCTCGCCCGAGACCCGCAGCCGCACCCGACTCGTGACCACCACCTTCAGTCCTGGGCAGGCGGCGAGAAGCTCGGCTACCACCGGCGCCGACTCAACGACCTGTTCGAAGTTGTCAAGTACCAGCAGGATGCGTTGGTCCCGAAGGATCGTCTTGAGCCGTACCTCCGGTGACTCTTCGCCAGCCTCGCGCACCCCCAGCTCCTGAGCCACCACGGACGGCACGAGAGCGGGGTCGGTAATCGGAGCCAGGGAGATGAACGCGACGCCGTCGGCGAACGCGTCGACGATGTCATGGGCCACCTGGAGCGCGAGGCGGGTCTTGCCCACGCCGCCAGGGCCGGTGAGGGTGAGAAGACCGACATCAGGGCGTCGAAGCAACTCGACGACTGCGGCGACCTCCCGCTCGCGCCCGATCAAGGGTGTGCGCGGCAGGCGCAGGTCGTGGGGCAGGTCGGGAAGCGGCGGGCCGGACATGTGGCGGCTCGATGCGTCGGCGGGCGACCAGGGTGATCAGTCCTGATGATGCCGACCGGCTTACCTTACGTCAAGCGGCCCGCAGCTGCCAGGACGCCAACGGCCGTGGCGCGGCGGACACGGCCGTTCTGTACTACCAGAAGGAACGGGGGACAATCACACCTCGCGACTCATTCTCGCGACCGCCAAGCGGATTACGGCATCTCTCAACGGCAGCCCGTGCATGCCTGGACGGGCGATGCCTGTCGAGCACGTCCCGGTGGCACCCAATGGGTGCCACCGGGAAATGCCACGTCACGCATATCGGCAAGCAGGAGAGCATCAACCGGACGATCGTGGAGGGAGTTGGGGCTGAGACGGAACGGCGTCGTCGGCGCCACTGAGTAACCGCTTTAGATCGCCGATTTTGGCTGCATCATCTCAGGCCTCGGGTGTTGCCTCGCCGTGATCGGCGACGAGTTCAAAGATCAGGAGGGTGACACCCTCATCCCCGGCACGGGTGTCGGAGATGTTGCCGGCCGGGAAGATCGCCGAGTCGCCCGTCTGAGTCGTTGCCTCGGTGCCCGGACCGGCCATCTCCGGGGTGGCCGCCGTCTCCGTGTCGCCTCCCCGGATGACCTGAATCGCCGGTCCTTCCTGGGTTAGGAGGCGCTACCCGACTCCACGACCACGATCTCGAAGCCCGGGTGGGGGTGGGTCGGTATGGCCGAGCCCGGCTCCATGATCAGGCGGTAGACCGCCACCGCAGCCGGCTCCCCGGGCAGTTCCACGGGAGCGATCTGGGTCACCGGGGCAATTGTGACGCCCGGCGGCAAACCAGTCCCCTCCTCGGCGGCTGGGGTGGCCTCCTGCGCCCGGGCGGTCAACGCGACAAGCGGGATCGTCAAGACGAGCGCGAGGGCGAAGACGCGAAGCACGATCCGTCCCACGAGTGGTTCCTTTCAACTTGACCTGCTCTGCTCAGGTGTGGGTCACGCGTTCATGAAAGGCGGGTCGCGTTTGGTGTGTACCCGGGTTCAAATCAGTAGGGCCGACCAGGCAGACCTGGGGCCGGAGGTGCCGACCAGTCGTTCGCGAGGTCGGTCGTCGCGGCGAAGCGACCGACGACCAGCCTGCCGCCGTCGACGACGAGCACCCGGCTCAGGTCGACCGGCGCGTAGAGGTCGAAGGCGTCGATTCCCGTCCGCCCGCCCGCCGGCCCCGGGTGCCGCGCGAAGTAGTTCTCCTTGCCCGCCTGCTCCGCCGCGGCGGCTCCGACGCTGGTGCTCAACGCCAGGGCCAGTCCGCTCACCACCACCAGCTTGCCCGCCAT
>JALYMD010000895.1 GCA_030773875.1 Chloroflexota bacterium
GACGGAAAAGAATGCACTGGCGGAAGCGACGGGATTCGAACCCGCGATCTCAGCCTTGACAGGGCTGCATGTTAGGCCGCTACACCACGCCTCCAGCGACGGTCCGGAGGATATCATGGCCCAGGAAACTTTGTCAACCCCGGCGTTGTCAGTTTGGTGATGTGGCTGGGCCGCCCCGGCTGCGTTTATCCCACAGCCTCGGGGACCTCCGTCAGCAGCGTCCGCAGCACCTCGTCGGTCGTCGTGCCACCTGCTTCTGCTTCAAAATTCGGGATGACCCGGTGGCGAAGGGCTGGTAGCGCCACAGCCCGGATATCTTCGAACGCGACGTTCAGCCGACCCTCAATCAATGCCCGGATCTTCGCCGCCAGCACGATTGCCTGCGCGCCTCTCGGGCTGGCCCCATATCGAACGAAGCGCTTGACGGTCGGTGTCGTTCCGTCCTGATCAGGGTGGGTCGCCAGGGTCAACCGCACGACAAAATCGTTCACATGGGACGCAATCGGGACCTGCCGGGCGAGCGCACCCATCGCCCGGATCGCGTCTCCGTCCGCGACCTTCTCAGCAGCAAAGGTCTGATCCGCCGTGGTGCGACGCAGAATCTCCGTCAAGTCGGCCGCAGTTGGGTACCGGACCAGCAACTTGAAAAAGAACCGGTCAAGTTGCGCCTCCGGTAGAGGATAGGTTCCCTCCATCTCCAACGGATTCTGGGTCGCGAGAACGAAGAACGGCTCCGTCAGCGGGTGAACCACGTTGGCGATGGTGCAGGTTTTCTCCTGCATGGCTTCGAGCAGGGCAGACTGCGTCTTGGGCGTAGCACGGTTGATTTCGTCCGCCAGGACAAGGTTCGCGAAGATCGGGCCCTGCTGGAACGAGAAGCGGCGCCGTCCCTCTTGGTCCTCGATCAAAATGTTGGTGCCAGTGATATCGGCCGGCATCAAGTCAGGAGTGAACTGGATACGGCTGAAGTCGAGGTCAAACGCTTCCGCTAGGGTTCGAACCAGCATGGTCTTCCCAAGGCCCGGCACGCCTTCCAGGAGGACGTGTCCCCCGGCGACCACCGCGATCAGCACGTCCCGGACGACGTCTACCTGACCGACCATGACCTTGGCAATCTCGTCCTCGATCCGCTGCGCCAGCGCCCTGAACTCTGTCACGGTCATCGGAGAAGCCGCGCTTCCCGGAGATTGCTCCGCCGCTGTGACGACCATCCCTTCCCCTCCGTACTCCCGTGGCCATCGCCGACGCCCGCGCTCGACTCAATCAATCTCGGCCTGCAGCCGCCGAAACTGTCGGCGGAACCTTCCAAGCTTACGTCCCTAAGCCGCCGGGCGGTTCCCAGCTGGGCATGGGCCGCTAGAGATCAGCAGCAAAGATGATGATGAGGACAGTGAGGGCCATGCAGACAATCCCGCCGATGGCGATGCCGCCGATCAGCAAGATGCTCAACCGTGGTGAGATTTGCAAGCGGGGCTTGCCCGTTGGCCGATCCTCCGTCTGCACCGCGATCTCTCCCTAGACGGATCGCTCCGCCGCTCCTGTCACCTCACGAATCAGGGAGGCCAGCCTCCCGCCCGCCGCCTCCCAACTGTAGCGTCTCGCCTGACGTTGACGCTCCTCACGTCGCCGAGCGGACCGCTCCATCGGGGTCAACGCCCGCTCAATTGCCACTGCAAGGTCGTCGGCACGGCCGGCACTCGAGACGATGGTCGCCTCACCTCCGACCTCAACAAGGGCCGGCGCGTCACTGGTCACCGTCGGCACGCCGGCCGCCAACGCTTCCAGCACCGGCAGCCCGAACCCCTCGTACCAAGAAGGGTAGACCACGGCGGCGGCACCAGCGTACAACCCCGGCAATAGGGCCTCCGGGATGTAATCGACGAACTGGACCCGTCCCCCCCGCACGAGATCTTCAGACGCCTCCACGATGGGGTCAACATCCCACCCCCGCCGGCCGGCGACCACGAGCGGCACGTCGAGTCGGCCGTCGAGCATGCGCATCGCCGCGAAGAGGGTGAGATGATTCTTGCGCGGCTCCACGGTGCCAACCGTGAGCAAGTATTCCTCCGGCAGGTTCAGGGACTCGCGGTCTACAACCGTCAAGGGCGCGGCCGCGAAGAACCGCTCCTCGACCCCGTTTGGTACCACCACGATCTGCTCCTCCCTGATGCCAAGCCGCTCAATGAGGTCCGACTTGGTGGTTTCCGACACAACGATGACCCGGTGCGCGGTTGCTATCTGTCGGGGGACGATGCGTTCGAGGTAGGACCGCAGCCGGGACGGGGTATGTTCGGGAAAGATCAAGAAAGCCAGGTCGTGGACCGTCACGAGCCGGGGCACCCGCCGGGCCGGGGGCGCCGTGAAGTCCGGAGAATAGATAACGTCGGCCCGGCCCGTGAAGGCCTGGAGCGGGAAAGGCACGCCCGCGCGAAACCACAATTGGTCGGCTCGCCGTCGGCTCATGGGCGCCCGGTGGATCGTGACGGGACGGTCCCGAGGAAACCGAGCAAGGGCATCTGCCCCGAACGGCGCCGGGCCGGGGCCCGCCGGGGCGTAGAACAGACCGAAGGACGTATTCGGCAGCGCCACGGCCGCCGCCGGAATCACGTTCCGCGCGTACCGCCCGATCCCTGCCCCTTGGTTAAACGCCGCGCTAGCGTCGATGACCACCCGCCGGCGCGCGCTCCGCGGCACGCTGTCTCCGCCCCGAAATCAGATGACTTCGCGTCGAGCGCGACGCGCATACAGCACCATGCCGACCGCCACGATGCTCCAGTAGCCGATCACCCGATCCAACAAAGCGATCGAGCCTGCCATCGGGGTGTCGAGGCCGATCAACGTGAGGACGACGATGACCGCTCCTTCCACGATGCCAAGACCGGCCGGGGTGATGGGCAGCGTCGTGAGGAGCGAACTCATGAGGGCGACGAAGATCGCGGTCGGCACAGAGATGTCGGCGCCAAGCGCCGCGGCAACCAAGAACAGGCGAAGGCCCTCCCCCAACCAGATCACGACGCTAATGGCCAGAAATGTTTGGGGCCGCCGCAGGCAAGCAAACACCCCATCATGAAGACGGGTGTACTGCTCCCGCAGCCGGACCGGCAGCCGTCGCTCCAGTGCGGTACGGGACAACCACATCACCACCACGCCGACAGCGCCGAGCGCGAGGAGCGCCGATCCAACCATGACCGCCTGCGCGGCCTTTCCCGGGAGATGGCCGCCGAAGACGACCAAGCCCATCCCGGACATGGCGATGAACAGCACCGTCAGGTCGATGAGCCGCTCAGCCAGGATGGTCCCAAGGGTCGTGCTGAATGACGCACCGGTGTCCCGCTTGAGGAGGTAGCTGCGATACGCGTCGCCCAGCTTCGCCGGAACGACACAATTCGCAAACCAAGACAACAGGAAGATTTCGATGATACCCGCGGTGCTGGGCATGGGATGGCCGTGTGCCGCATCGATCCCCGCTCTCCCCAGCATGTGCCGCCAGCGGTGGGCCCGGAGGAAAAAACTGCCGTAAAAGGCTGCGAACCCCAGCGCGTAGATGCCGGGATTGGCTTGACGAACATTCGCCCACACCGCCGCCGGGTCAATGTCCAACCGGCGGATAAAGAACCAGAGAATCGCCGCGGCAATGCCGAAGGAAATGAGTGTCTGCGGCCGACGCACCCGCTCGGCCAGGGATCCGGGGCCCGCGACACCGTCCTCTGCCGTGCCGATGGCATCAGGCGCATCAGGTGCTTGTTTGAGCCACTCGCCGGGTGGTAGTGCGGTACGACCTTCGTCGTAGACCGTCGCTGGCATGGTAGTGCGGTCGACATTGTCGACATCCCTAATGGCGGGTCGCGTCACCCCGCGGCATCCGGGACTGGAGGAGCCATCAGTTCTCGTTCTCCAGACGCGGCACCGGCAAGCGCCCAGACGGCGCTAAGCTGGACCGGCAAACTGAGCACATGTAGGTAGTCGAATACGTTATGCATCGAGAAGGCCACCGTGACACCGATCGCGCCGATCACCAATGGGCGTCCCGGTCCGTCTGCAACCGACCGAAGCACACGTCCAAGACGCAGCGCGACGGCACCAAGGACCAGGAGATAGGTTGTCAATCCAATAAACCCCGTCTGTGCTGCCGCGTGGATATACGCATTGTGCGCGTGACCACGGGGAACCCGGAAGCGCCACACCGGTGTGACCTCCCGATAGACGGCCGAGAAGTTGCCGGCCCCGACCCCGAGCAGCGGGTGGCGTTGGGCCATCTCCAAACCTGCCCGCCAATGTGCGAGGCGCTCCTGGACCGCAAAGTTCGCGACCGTCACTTGCACAC
Source organism: Chloroflexota bacterium (assembly GCA_030773875.1). Next base: position 4,325 of record JALYMD010000895.1, read on the forward strand.
CCTCACCAGATCGCAACTCGCTCTCGCCAAGACGAGAGGCCAGCCGCCCGCCGACCGGTGTAGCCAAAACCATGATCGCGACCAAGGCTCCAGCGCCCACGGCGGACCAGCGTACCGCGCCGCCTACCATCCAGACCACTACGGTGAGCCCGCAGAACGTGCCGATCCAGCCGCCGCGCGACTGTGTCAGCACCAGAGCACCGAGCCCGATCATGGCGATGACAGCGCTCGCGCAGAGAAGGCGCTCGCCATACACCTGCGGCAGACGGTACCGCGACGGTCTCCCGATCCAACTCGCTCCTAAGGCGGCAAGCAGCGGAACCGTCACTTCCAAGTACCCGGCAAAAGGGTTCGGTTGCCCGAACGTGGAAAACGCTCGAACCAATCCGCCGACGCTGAACGACGCCGGCCCCAATCCAGCCGCGACTTGGTAAAACCCGAGCAACGAGGCGCCGGCCACGCCGACAACCGTCGCGACCACAATGGGAATGCACGAGCGGACATCACGAATGGTGTTGGTGGCGATGACATAGACGACCAGGGCGCTCCACCAGCGATACAGCTCGCTGCCCCAGGCAGCGGTGTCGCGAGCGTTGACGACGGAGAGGGCCAGAACCGCCACGTGGAGGGCGAGCAGGCCCTCGACGAGGCCCAGGCGGAACCCTCTCCGAAGCGTTGTTGCCCCCAACACCCATGCCGCAATCACGCCGATCAACACAGCCTTTGTCACGGTGAGGTGGAGCAATCCGAGTTGATGCTCGCCAGCCGATTGGATCGGCACGGAGAGCAC
>JALYMD010000896.1 GCA_030773875.1 Chloroflexota bacterium
GGATCGCGCGCCGGAGGCCCTGAGCGGGCTGGGCGAGCCGGACGGGCTGGCCGCGACCCTGGTGTCGCTCGCCGACGAGGAGGCGGGCGAGGGGGAAGGCTGGCGTGAGCGACTGCTGGTGCGACTGTCGTGTCGCACCGCCGTCCGCCGCGGCCGCCTGCTGGACCGGCCCGCGATGCGGGACCTGGTGGAGGGCCTGGGCCGCACGACTGCTCCTGCCGTCTGCCCGCACGGCTCGCCGTTGCTGATGCACGTCGGCGACGCGCTGCTGGAAAAGCAGTTCGACTGGCGGTGAACGGGAGGCCGAGGTGGTCCACGGTCGGCCGCGCGGCCCGAGAACTCCTGGCGTTCCTCACGGTCGCCGGCGCCCCGATGTTCTTCCGGGCGGCGTGCTACCGGTGTGAAGACGAAGGGGGGCCGCGACAGCCGCCGCGGCGCCCACTGGTTCGCCGTCCGCTAGGATGCCGGCGTTCCCTCGTCGCCGACCTGGATCACGTCGATCATCCCCTCGAACGCGTGCGGGATGCCGCCCTGTGTCGGGTCCTCGACGAAGCAGGAGATGATGTGGGAGCCCGGCTCCAGGTTGACCGCCAACCATTGGGTCGTGCCCGCCGACTGGGTGCTGGCGGAGACGGTCAGCTCCAGCAGGCTCTCGTCGATTATGCCCGCGGGCGGCGTCCCCATCGACGGGTCGAACATGAGGAACGCCTGCACCTGCTCTAGCGTGATCGGCTCTGGGTACCGCTCTACGAAGAAGAAGTGCGGCTGGTCGCTGTCGTTGACGATCTCGATCACGTTCAGGCCCGGGGTCAGCGTGCCCTCGAGATCGAACACGTAGCCATCGGCGGTCTTGACCTCGGTCACCGTCACGTCGGCGGTTGGCTCCGCCATCCCTGCCATGGGTGACGCGCCCATGTCCCCCGTCACGGTGAGGCCCACCGGGGCCTGCGGCAGATCCGGGAAGCCACCCCAGACCGCGTAGTTGCCGGGGATCAGGTCGAGGATCACCTGGGCCGTTCGGCCCGGCAGGGCGATGGTGCCACCGGCCTGGTACACCTCGTAGAACCAGTCCGGCGTCCCCTCCGCGTTGCCTCCCTCCTCGGCCACCGGCGACCCCTCGCCCATCCCGGCCATCGGGGTTTCGACGGCGTCCGGTGGGGGCATCGTCAGCATCTCCACCGTGAAGCCCTCGGGGAGCTGCATGAAGTGAATCGCCGCGCCCTCGGGGTCGGTCGCGTTGTTCGTGAACGTCACCAGGTAGCGCCCGGCCGCCGTCTCGGTCGGCACACCCTCGAACGTGGTGTCGGTCGCCGCGACTTGGATCTCCGGTAACCCCATCGTGTCGGGGAACGTCGCGTCCTGAGCGGTAGGGGTGGCGCCTTGGGCGGAAACGGCGATCGGTCTGCCGCAGAGCGCGGCGACGACCGCGACGGCCCAGACGAGGAGCGAGAGACGGCGCATCCGTGTTTCCCCCCGGCGACCGGCCGCCCCCCGGCGACCGCGAGGGCGCATCATAGCAACAGGGGAGGGCTTGCGACTCAGCCAGGCATTGGTGGTCCTCCCAGCGACCTGACCGTGTGCCAAACGTTCCCGCCTGCTTGGCCCTGAGCGGGCGAGCGCGCGGTTGATCGCCTCGTGCCAAGGGCGGTTCCCTGTGCGAAAGTGACGGGCGTCGACAGTGGTGTGGTCGAGGGGGTGCCGCCGGGGTGGGTGATCTCGTTGTCGTGAACGGGCGGGTCTGGACGGGAGACCCGGCGAACCCGCGGGCTTCGGCGGTCGCGATCTCGGGCAACCGGATCCGCTGCGTGGGGACGGAGGCGGAAGCGCGGGGCGCGGTCTCGCGGGACGCGACCGCGATCGACGCGGGCGGCCGCACCGTGCTGCCGCACCGTGCTGCCGGGACTGATCGACGCCCACAACCACTTCCTCTCCACCGCCGAGGCGCTCGCCTCCGTGAACGCGCGCTATCCGGTGGTCGCCTCCCGGGAGGATCTGGTCCGGGTCGTTGGGGACTGGGCGGAGACGACCCCACCGGGGCGCTGGCTCCGCGCCTTCGGCCTGGATTGGGCCAAGTTCCCCGACGGCCGCCCGCCGACGCGGCGGGACCTGGACGAGGCGATGATGGGCCACCCCGTCATCGTCTACCACGTCTCCGGGCACCACGCGCTGGTCAACAGCTACGCGATGCGGGAGCGGAGCATTACGGACGATGTGCGTGACCCGGCCGGCGGCGCCTTCGTCCGCGACGCGGCGGGGCGGCTCACGGGCCTCTGCCTGGACACCGCGACCGACCTGATCCTGCCCGTCGCGCTCGACATCGGCTGCCACGGGCCGAACTTCCACACGATCCTGCCCGGCGAAGACTCCGTCGCGCTGCTCGACGCCGCGAGCCGGGCCTACCTCCAGGCGGGGCTCACCACCGTCTGCGATCCGCAGGTGACGCGGCGCGAGCTGGCCGTCTACCAGGAAGCGCACCGGCGTGGGGTGCTCCGCCTGCGGACCGTGATGATGCCCTTGTCCAACCACCTGGAGGAGTACGCTGCGATCGGCCTCTCCGGTCCGTTCGGCGACGATCGGCTGCGGATCGGGGCGATGAAGCTCTACGCGGACGGCACCTTGATCGGCGGCACCGCCTGGTTCGCCGAGCCGTACGGGGAGCACGTGGAGTTCACTGGCTCCACCTACTGGCGGCCGGAGCAGCTCATGGACCTCGTCGTTCGCGCCCATCGCGAAGGCTGGCAGGTGGGGATCCATTCCCAGGGCGACCGGGCGATGGGGATGACCTTGGACGCGATCGAGGCGGCGCTGCGGGCAACGCCGCGCCGTGACACGCGCCACCGGATCGAGCACTGCGGCTACCCGACGCCGGCCCAGGTGCGGCGGATCGCCGATCTCGGGATTATCCCCGTCAACCAGCCCAACTTCCTCGTCGACTCCGGCGACGATTTCCTCGCCCGCCTCGGGGAGCGCGCCCACCGCCTGCAGCCGATGCGGGAGGAGTTGGATGCGGGCGTCCGGCCCGTGCTCTCCAGCGACGCCTTCGTCTCCAGCTTCCGGCCGCTGGCCACGATCGCCTCCGCGATGCTGCGTCGGACCCGCGAGGGCGTCCCGATCGGGGAGGACCAGACGCTGACCCTGGAGGAGGCGCTGCGGGCGCACACGATCGACGCCGCCCATTCGATCCGGATGGAGGACCGGCTCGGCTCGCTCGAACCCGGCAAGCTGGCCGACATCACGATCGTCGACGGAAACCTGGAGGAGGCAACGCCGGAGGAGATCGACGCCATGCCGATCTGGCTGACGATGCTGGACGGGGAGACTCTTTGGCGTTCCGAGGGCTCGGCGACCTAATCCGTGCCGACCGGCGCACCCGCGGCGCGGTCCGCCGTTTGCGCGATACCCTCGTTGCCGCTCGCCGTTCGGACCGGACCGGCGGCTGAAGCGCCATTCAGTTCCGGAAGAGGAGCCAGACCATGACCGCGGGGACGAGCACGACCCGATTGACCCAGCTTCCGGAGTGGACGGCGCTCGCCGGCCACTACGAGGCGATCAAGGACGTCCACTTGCGGAGCCTCTTCGCGGAGGATCCGGGGCGGGGCGAGCGGTTGGCGGCCGAGGCGGCCGGCCTCTACCTGGACTACTCCAAGAACCACGTCACCGACGAGACGCTGCGGCTCCTGCTGGCGCTGGCGGAGGCGGTCGGGCTGCGGGAACGCATCGAGGCGATGTTTGGCGGCGAGAAGATCAACACCACGGAGCGCCGGGCGGTGCTGCATGTGGCGTTGCGCGCGCCGCGTGACGCATCCATCATCGTCGACGGCGAGAACGTCGTGCCGGGCGTCCACGAGGTGCTGGACAGGATGGCCGGCTTTGCCGAGCGGATCCGCTCCGGAGCGTGGACGGGCCAGACCGGCAAGCGCATCCGCAACATCGTCAACATCGGCATCGGCGGGTCAGACCTCGGCCCGGTGATGGCCTACGAGGCGTTGCGCTCCTACGCCGACCACGACCTGACCCTGCGCTTCGTCTCCAACATCGACGGCACGGATCTGGTTGAGGCGACCCACGATCTCGACTCGGCGGAGACCCTCTTCATCGTCGCCTCCAAGACCTTCACGACGCTGGAGACGATGACCAACGCTCGCTCGGCGCGGGAGTGGCTCCTGCGCGCCCTCGGCGACGAGGCGGCGGTCGCCAAGCACTTCGTCGCTGTCTCCACCAACGCCGAGGAGGTGGCGGCGTTCGGCATCGACACCGAGAACATGTTCGGGTTCTGGGACTGGGTGGGAGGCCGCTACTCCTACCCCGGGGCGATCGGCCTCTCCCTGATGATCGCCATCGGCCCGGAGCGGTACCGGGAGATGCTGGGCGGCTTCCGGGCGATGGACGAGCACTTCCGCACCGCCCCGTTTGGGCAGAACCTGCCGGTGCTGCTGGGCTTGATCGGGCTCTGGTACGACGACTTCTTCGGTGCCGAGACCGTCGCGATCCTGCCATACGACCAGTACCTCGGCCGCCTGCCCGCCTATCTCCAGCAGCTCGACATGGAGAGCAACGGCAAGCACGTCACGCTGGGGGGCGAACGGGTCGACTACCAGACCGGGCCGGTCATCTGGGGGCAGCCGGGCACCAACGGCCAGCACGCCTTTTACCAGTTGATCCACCAGGGCACCAAGCTGATCCCCTGCGACTTCATTGGCTTCGCCCAGACCCTCAACCCGCTCGGCAACCACCACGACCTGCTGATGGCCAACCTCTTCGCGCAGACGGAGGCGCTGGCCTTCGGCAAGACGGCAGAGGAGGTGCGGGCGGAGGGCGTGCCAGAGTTCCAGGTTCCGCACCGGGCCTTCGAAGGCAACCGCCCCACGAACACGATCCTCGCGGAACGCCTGACGCCGGCAACGCTGGGGGCCCTGGTTGCGCTCTACGAGCACAAGGTCTTTGTGCAGGGCACGATCTGGAACATCAACTCCTTCGACCAGTGGGGCGTCGAGCTCGGCAAGGCCTTGGCGATGCGAATCGTGCGCGAGCTGGAAGCGGGTGGCGCCGCCGATCTCGCCCACGACAGCTCCACCAACACGCTGCTCCGGCGCTACCTCGCGCAGAGGACGGCGTCTGGGTAGTCACCCTCTCTACCTTACCCGGTCCTTTCGAACCCGGCAGGACGTCTCACGTGCAATCACCAAGGCAAAAGTCGCCTCCCTCTGCTCCCGGTGATAATGCCAAGAGGGGGTGAAGAATGGGTCCGCGCGATGACGGGGTAAGCGGGTGTGGCTTAGAGTCAGCGGGGTCCGTCAGCACGGACAGGAGAGCATCCTCGATCCTCTCTGGAAGGAGCCGACGCCAAACCTGCTGCTCCGGTCGACACGCGAAGCTTTGATGGTGCCTTCCGGCGAGCGCCGGTGTCGCGTGCATGGAAGGTCTATGTCTGGGGTAGTTCTGCCATTGCCAGAGTCGGTTAGCGTAGCGTCCCCCTCTCATGCTGAGCCCTCCCGCTACCTGGCTCAGGCGCTCTCCCGGCTGCGTTGGGCCACCATCGCGGCACTGCTGCTGCTCACCATCCTGCAGCCGGCGACCGGCCGCTCCGGGCTCCCGACGTGGGCGCTGCTGCTGCTGTTCGCCGGCTACAACCTGCTCCTCAAGGTGGTCCAGCGTCGCTTTCCCGCGTCGCGCTCCATCGTTCGGGATCTCCTCCTGGACCTCCCGGTGGCCGGGTTGGTCTACGTCCTCGGCGCGCAGCCCGGCGGGCCGCTCTTCGTCCTCTTCGTGCTGGCCGTCGTCTGTGCGGCGGTCAGTCTGACGCTACACGGCACGCTGCTCTACACGGCCGCCGCCACCGCCACCGTTGTGGTCATCGAACCCACGCTTCCCCTCTGGTCGCCGGGGACGGGTCACATCCGGGAGCTGGGCGCCCGCGTGGTCGGGCTTGGCGTCGTCGCCATCGGCACGACCATCCTGGCTCGGCGGCTCGCCCTCGAGGAAGAGGCCAGTCGATCGAGCCGCGGCGAGGCGGAGCGCCTGGCGGAGCTCGATCGGCTCCGCGCCGACTTTGTCGCCTCGGTCTCCCACGACCTGCAGACGCCCCTGGCCGCCACGCGAGTCAGCCTCGGACTGCTTGATGCCAGCGCAGCTGGCCGGTTGCAGCCGGAGGAGCGGGAGTTGCTGGACAGCGCGCGGCGCAACAACCAGCGGCTCGGTCTCCTCATCGATGACCTCCTTGCCTACAACCAACTCGAGGCCGGCACCCTGCGCCTCGACCGCCAGCCGCTCGACCTGCGCCCCATCGTGGCGGATGCGATGTCGACGGTGCATCCGCTGATGGAGGACAAAGGACAGACGCTGGAGGTGGATTTCCTGGGACCGCTCCCGGTCGAAGGGGACGCGCGGCGGCTGGAGCAGGCGGTCGTGAACCTCTTGGCCAACGCCCACCAGCACACGCCGCCTGGCACGCGGGTGGCGATTGCGGGGCAGACCACGGCGAGTGAGATCCTCCTCTCGGTGCGCGACGACGGTCCGGGGATTCCTGTCGAGGAGTTGGAGCCAATCTTCCAGCGCTTTCACCGCTTGGACGCGACTGGGAAGGGGCACGGCTCGGGGCTAGGGCTGTCCATCGCTCGGGAGTTGGTCGAGCTCCACGGCGGGCGGATCTGGGCCGAGAGCACACCCGGGGAGGGCTGCGTCTTCCACGTGGCCCTGCCGAAAGCAGCAGGGGGAGGAGCCCCGTGACCTTGAAGCTGCTGATCGCCGAGGACACGCGCGACCTCGCCAACGCGGTCGCCTTCGCCGCCCGCATGGCGTGGCCCGGGTGTCAGGTGACGATCGCGCCGGACGGGGCGGAAGCGCTCGCGCGTTTCATGACGGAGCCGGCCGACTTGGTAGTGCTCGATGTCGGGATGCCTCCGCCCGACGGCTTCGAGGTGTGTCGTCGCATCCGCGAGATGTCCGAGGTCCCGATCCTGATGCTCACCGTGCGCGACGCGACGGTGGACAAGGTGCGCGCCCTCGACCTCGGCGCGGACGACTACCTGACGAAGCCGTTCGATCACTTGGAATTGCTGGCTCGACTGCGGGCGCTGTTGCGCCGGGCACCAGGGCAGGATGCTCAGCCAACGCCAACGTTCGTCTGCGGCGACCTCTCGATCGACTTCTCCACCCACGAGGTGCGCCTCCGGGACGAGGTGGTGCGCCTGACGGCGACGGAGTACCGGCTGCTGGAAGAGCTCGCGCGCCACCCTGGTGTGGTCATTCCTCACGATGCCCTGCTGGAGCGGGTCTGGGGGCCGGAGTGGGTCACCCAGCCCGGGTACCTCAAAGTGTTCATCCAGCGCCTCCGGCGCAAGCTTGGCGAGGACGCCGACCACCCCCGCTACATCCAGACAGAGTGGGGGGTCGACTACCGCTTCGTGCAGCCCCGCTGAGCGGCACACCTCTCCTCCCCTTCCAGCCAGTTCCCCGCCCGACCCCCTTGCTCCTGACGTGGCCCCACCACGGCTCCGTTGACTTCTATTCACTCCTTGTTGACGTAGCCGTTGACCCCCGTTGACCAGCACGTTGACCTCTACTCGCCAAACTCGAGATCGGGTCCGGCGTGGCTGTGCAGAGTGGACTATGGCGACACGACGCCGGTGCGCTGGGCTCCGAGCGCAACCAGCTCCCCAGGGGATGCGCGGCGAGGGCTGCCGAATGAAAGGAGGGCTGCTTGTAATCCGGCAGTCGTCACGTTTGGATCGCGCGGCCGGTATCTGGTGCCCGAGCGAATGCGAACCTGGTGCTGGAAGTGGACACGATGCGGAAGCACGGAAAGGACAACACGATGTCGTTCGGAACTCCGATGAGGTTGATCGCGGTCCTATCAATGGTGGTGCTCTTCGGGGGGTCACGCGCGGTGGGGGCGCAGGAGGGAGGCGGCGCTGACAACGAGTTCGGCGTGGGCCTCTACCTCGGGAATTGCGACTCGCTCGTCGGCGGGGCGGCGCTCTACGACTTGGGCGACGCGGAGCTGGAGACCGAGCAATTCCAGAACGCCGACGAGAACACCCAAGAGGGCGAAGGCCAAGACACCAACTTGGAGGATCAGCTCGACGAGGAAACGGAGGACGCGACCGACGTGGAGCAGGCGGTCGAAGGTGGAGATGACGAGGGTGACTCGGACCGGGAGGTTGTGGTCCCGGGTGATGCCCCCGATGTCTATGTCAGCCTCGACGCACCCTTCGGCGCGAATCTGGTCGACCTGGTCGACGCGCCGTTCGCCGTGGCCATCCGGGAGAGCGCGGAGGATGAGGCCGAGACCGGCGAGGACGAGGCCAACTTCGTTGCCTGCGGTGAGTTCGTTGGCGCCGTGGCGGGGAACCAGATCGTGATCCCGCTCGATACGCTCAATGAGTCCGAATTCCGGGGCATCGCCATCCTGGAGCGCGGTGAGAGCGAGGACGAGAGCTCGGCCTCGATCTACCTGTTTGGCCCGCAGGGCCAGGGCCAGGGCCAAGGCGAGAACCAGGGCGAGAACCAAGGCGAGGACGAGGGTCAGGCCCAGGGCGAAGACAACGCCGAGGGCGAGTTCGCGACCCCGACGGACTAGCGCGGACGGTAGTTGAGTTGCATTGGTGATCAAAGGAGTCGGGGCTACCCAGGCAGGTGGCCCCGGCTCCTTCTAGGACCTATCTGCTTCACCCGGGCGGGGCCTACGTTGACCCCACTCGCCAAGGAGGTCGCTCAATGAAACTCCGAGACAAAGCGGGGGGGGTACTTGTCGCGCTGCTGCTTGGCGTGCCCATGGTCTTTGACGGACCGACGGCAGCCCAGGAGGCAGCGGGCGATGACCCCGAGCCGCGCCTGGCTCACATCCACGAAGGAACCTGCGACGAGCTGATCGGCCCCGACTTCGTCTTCGAGCTCACCGATGTCGCGGTCCCGGAGGGTGAGGCGCTCGGCCCGGAGGAGGTCGTGAACGCGGTCGAGCCGGTCGCCATCTCGTTCACCACCCTCGACGTGTCCCTGGATGAATTGGTGGAGGACGCGCATGCGATCGACATCCACCGCTCAGAGCAAGCGACGGACAGCTTCGTCGCGTGCGGGGAGATCGCCGGCGTCCCCGGGCCGACCGGCGGGCTCGCGATCGCGCTGCGGGCGCAGGCTGACTCGGGCTTGGGCGGCATTGCCTTCGTTGTCCCGAACCCCGCGAATCCCGCCCAGACCGATGTCTCCGTCCTGCTGGCAGAGGACCTGACGGGCGGGGCGGAGGGCGAAGAGACGCCTGAGGCCGAGGATGAGGGCGGCGAGGAGGACGAGGGCGCGTAACCGAACACCGGAGATCCTGCCCTGACCGCACGTCGCCATCGGGCGGTCAGGGCGTCCCGGGATGCTGCTTGGCAGCCGCGCACCATGATGCGCTATCACCAGATATCTGCGTGATGCTCATGAATGTTACGAATTTGACGAATGCGAGACCCCAGTTCATCTTCGGAGTTCGGGACGACATGCAAACTCTGCGGTCCGGTTGCCAACAAACCAACAGTAGGCTCGACTAGCGCGTATCGGGTGTGGCCATGCCAGGCGACCCATGTCGGAACGCCGCAGGCAGGAACGATGACGCGTCTCGTTGAAGCGTTACGGGCGCTAGGGATCGAAGGCCAGGTCGAGCTCTCAGGCCGCTGGATCACCATCGAGGGCGAGCGGTGCCGGGTGCAAGTGGTCGAAGCCTCGTGGGGCGCCGGCTACTACAGCTGGTGCGACGACCTGACAGAGCGCGCCGTGGAGCATTTCCGCGACCCGACCCAGGCCATTTTGGCCGGCCTGCGGCGCGCTCGCCGGCAGAGCCAGCAGGCAGAGCCAACCACCGACCGGTAGCGCCAGCACCGCTACCGGCCGGTGGTTCGGAGACTGGTAGACCGGTAACGAGGAAGACCGCGCAGGCGGCAAGGAGACCGTGACATGGCAACAACCAGTATGACGGGGACCCATCTGGACACGAGCCGGTGGGCGAAGCAGGGCATGGCGGGCGGTCTTGTCGCCGGGATCGTCTTTGCCATGTTCGAGATGGTGATGGCCGCCCTGATGAATGGCGCAAATGCCTTCTTCATGCCGCTGCGGATGATCGGCGCGATGGTCCTTGGCAGTGAGGCGCTCGACCCGGGCTACTCGCTCGTCACGGCGGCGCTGACCGGAGCGGCTGTGCACATGGTGATGTCAGCCGTCTTCGGGATGGTCTTCGGGCTGATGGTGTCGCTGGTCCCTGCCCTAGCGCGCTCCACGGGAGCACTCGTGGTTACGGCCAGCGTCTTTGGCCTGCTGCTGTGGCTGGTGGACTTCTACGTCATCGCGCCAGCGGCCGGCTGGGACTGGTTCCCCAACGGGACCAATGAGATCGTCCAGTTCCTCGCTCACACCTTCTTCTTCGGCACGGTGCTCGGGCTGTACCTCGATCGGGTCCGGGCGTCCGAGAGCAACGTGTAGGCGCCGTCGCTTCCCTGGTCGCGCTTCACGGCGGCCAGGACGGCATCGGCGGCGCTCAAGGAAGGCTGGCCTGGAGGAACCGGCACCCGCGGGCACAAACACGGTCATGGCGACGGTCGAGGCTCATAGGAGGCGACGAATGCACGCACACCTCGGGAAACTCGGTGCTCTCGCGCTGCTCTTGCTCGCGCTACCGTTCCCCGCGCTCGTCCGACCGGCTCTGGCCCAGCCGGACGACCTCGTGATCGAGCTCCCGGAGGGGTACCAGATCGAGAAGGTGGTTGACGGGCTGACCTACCCCACGGCGCTGACCTGGGACGACGAGGGGCAGATGTACGTCGCCGAGGCCGGCGGCGCCTTCCTGGATCTGGACGCGCCCGCCCGCATCCTGAGCGTCGATGTTGACAACGGCGAGGCGGAGGAGTTGGTCAACCTGACCGACGCAGGCATCGCCGCCTCCGTCCCCGGCCTCTTCTGGCACGATGGGGCGTTCTACTTCACCCACCGCAACGCCGAGGACCGCACCGGCGCCGTCTCCCGGGTGACGCCGGAGGGCGAGGTGACGCCCATCTTCAGCGGCATCGTCGACAGCCAGGCCGAGCATCAGGTCAACGATGTCCGCATGGGTCCCGATGGCCGCATGTACGTCGCCTCGGGCCCCGCCGGCAACGCGGCGGTCGTCGGCCTGGACTTGGTCCCCTTTCTGATGCAGAGCCCCGATCTGCACACCACACCTTGCGAGGACATTGTGCTCACCGGGCGTAACTACATGACGCCCGATTTCCGGACCGAGGACGACCCCAGCGACTTGGTCATGACCGGCGCCTACGTCCCCTTCGGAACCGAGACGACGCCGGGCCAGACGATCGAGGGCATCACCAAGTGCGGCGGGGCGATCTTGACGTTCGACCCGGAGAGCGACAACCCCGAGGAGACGCTCGAGGTCTACGCCTGGGGGTTCCGCAACATCATCGGTCTCACCTGGGATGACGACGGCACCATGTACGCCGGCGTCAACGGCTACGACATCCGGGGTTCCCGCCCCGTCCGGGATGAGCTCGACGCCACCTACCGGATTGAAGAGGGCGCGTGGTACGGCTGGCCGGACTTCTCGGCGGCGTTCGAGCCGCTGACCGACCCCGCGTTCGACGTGCCCAACTCGCTGCAGCCGCCGTCCGTGATTGATGGACAGCCGCAGCCCAAGGACCAAGTCGGGTTCGTGATCGACCACGAGGCAAGCGGCCTGGAGCCGCCCGACGCGTCACTCATCGCGGGCCGGCACCCGTGGAACTCTTCGCCCTCCATGCTTGACGTGGCCCCGGAGTCGTGGGGCGAGTTCGCCGGGCAACTCTTCGTCGCGGAGTGGGGCGACCTGGCACCGCCGACGAACCCGCTGCGAGACGAGCCAGTGGGCTATCGGGTCGTGCGCATCAACCCCGAGAGCGGCGAAGTCCTGCCGTTTGCCCAGAACGCCATGCCCGGCCCGGCGTCGGAGCAGATGGCCATGGGGATGGGGCTGGAGCGGCCGTTCGATGTGAAGTTCGGCCCGGACGGGGCGATGTACATCGTTGACTATGGCGTGGCGCGGATCAACCCGGCGAGCGAGGGCACGCCATACGAGTTCCCGCCCGAGACGGGCGCGATCTGGCGGGTCATCCAGACGGACGGTGAAGCCGCCACACCGGACACCGATGGTGGGGACGAGACAGCGGCCTCAGAAGAAGAGTCCTCGGAGGCCACGAACGTGGTCAACGAGATCCTGACTCCTGAGGCGACCAGGACCGAGGAGGCGACCCCCGAGCCGGCATCGTAGCGCCTCGATGGCGATGTCGGATGTCCTCCGTGG
>JALYMD010000897.1 GCA_030773875.1 Chloroflexota bacterium
ACCGCGAGCGCAATGCCAAGACCGAGCGCTTTGATCAGAATGACGTCTGCCGTGACAAAGGAAGCCGTCACCACCACCACGATCAGCGCGGCGCTCGTGATGATTCTGCCGCTCCGCTGGAGACCCAAAGCGACGCTCCGCTCGTTGTCTCCCGTCCGCTCCCACTCCTCCCGAACCCGCGAGAGGAGGAAGACCTCATAGTCCATGCTGAGCCCGAACAAGACGCAAAACATGATCACTGGCAAAGAGGCTTCGACAAATCCAAGCGGCGTGAATCGCAGCAAACCGCTCAGGTGGCCCTCTTGGAAGACCCAGACCAGCGCCCCGTAGGAGGCCAGGATAGAAAGCGTGTTCATCGCGATCGCCTTGAGGGGCAGCAACACCGACCGAAAGAGGATGAGGAGCACCAGATAGGTCGCGACGACAATCAGGGCCACCGCCCGCGGAAAGTCCCGATACATTAGTTCCACGACATCCACAATCTCGGCCGTACCACCGTCCGTCAGCATGGTCAGATCCCCGCCGAGGGTCGTTCCGCGAACATCGGCGAGCAGATCGTGGTTGCGGTCGTCATTAGCGAGGTATCGCGTGTAGGCGAGGACCAAAGCTGTCCGCTCGTTGGCGAGACGCTCCACGCTGGTGCTGACACCAAGCCGTTCCAGACCGCGTCGCGCCGCGAGGAGAGCCACCGCCTGCTCCCGGGTTACCGGGCGCACGTACGAGGTGATGCTTTGGACCCGCGTCACTCGTGGGTCCCGTGCGAGCTTGGTCGTGAAATCGTAGATCGCCCCCACGTTCTCAGGCCGGAACACAGACGTCGGCGATTGGATGGCGATGACGAAGGGTGAGATCTCCCCCGCGCCGTATTCCTCCGTCAGAATGTCGAACCCCTGACGCGAAGGGAGGTCCTTTGGCAGGATCGTCCCGTCCGGCGATGAGACATTCACGTTCAGGAACGGAGCACCGAGCAGGAGCAGTAGGGCCAGCGTCGGGAGGAGCACCAGGACCGGACGGGCCATGACCCGCCGCGAGAGGGCAGCCCAAAAGCCATCCTCAGGAGCACGGTCGACTCGCGCGCCCCGGAACCGAACGATGCGCAGACGGTCAATCCGGGTGCCGATGATGCCAAGGATGGCTGGCAGCAACGTGAGCGCCGCCAGAGTTGAGAAGAACACCACCACGACGCCGGAGATACCGACCGACCGCAAAAACATGAACGAGAAGAAGGACAACCCGGAAAGACCAATCAGGACCGTTAGGCCGGAGAAGAAGACAGCCCGCCCTGCCATCGCGATCGTCTGCTCGACCGCCCGGGGGACGTCGCCCCGCTGCGCGACCAACTCCTCTCGGAAGCGGCTGGTGACAAACAGCGAATAGTCGACGGCCAGCCCAAGCCCCAGCATCGTCGCCAGGTTGAGGACAAAGATCGAAAGGTCGATCAGGTGGGCGATGCCGTAGAGCGACAACAGCACCGCGGCCACTCCCAACCCCCCGACCGCCAGCGGCACCGCCGCCGCGACCACTGATCCGAAGACAAGCAGCAGGGCGAGGAGGGCAAACGGAAAGGCAATCAGCTCGGCCCGCCGGAGATCTCGCTGGCTGACCGTCTCGATGTCGGCGTAGAAGGCGGGTGCGCCGGCCACCAAGGTCGAGAGATCGGGCTGCGGGCGCAGGGCGGCCTCGAAGGCCGGAACGTCCCGCTGGGCTTCTTCCGGCGGAAGATCGATCCCGACGAGGGCGTAAGCGGTCTTGCCGTCCGGGGAGACGAGATGGCGGTCGTCGGCAGGCAGGACGAGGTCGGTGACATGCGGCAGCGAGGGCACGTCAGCCAGCGCGTCCTCCACTTGAGCGAAGAATTCGGCTTGGCTCGCGGTCAGGCGATCACTCTGGAAGATAATCACCAGCGTTGACGGTGCGAGACCTAGCTCCCGCTCGAGGACCTCGCGGGCCCGCGCTGACTCGATCTCCGGCGAGGAGAAGCCGCCCACCTTGAGCGGCCGCTCGATGTGGGGCAGAACGGGCACCGC
>JALYMD010000898.1 GCA_030773875.1 Chloroflexota bacterium
CTTCCCTCCCGGACCCGTGCCTACGTTGCCGGAGCGTTCCGTGGAGGCCGCGAGGCCACGACACCGTGTCGTGTCGCCTGGTCGGGAGGGCACGCCGGCGCTCCGAGTCCCTCAACCAGGGAACAGACTACCGGCCCACGACGATGTCTTGTAGGGGCAACGCACGCGTCGCCCGCCACCCGTCGCCACCCGCCACCCCGGATGCTCCACCACCGTCGTGCTCGTCAGCCGGCTTGAGCCGCCTTCGTGGTCTGAGCGCGGGGATTGATCCCCTCCTCGCGCCGCAGCCGCGACCGGCGCGCTGTCCCCCGACCTCGCGGCCTTGCACCACCCGTCCCAACTGTGCCCGCCCCGCTTACCCCCCATCGCCGCTCACGCCCGCTTCGCCCCCGGCTCGCCGTCCTCCACGACAAAAGTGGCGACCGTCTCGATCGGGATGTCCGGCTCGGTCACGCTCTCCATGGCGCGGATGTCCGTCTGCCACCGCTCTGGCGTCACCTCGCATCGCATGTAGCCGTGGCGACCGTCGTAGTACCTGAAATGGTCGTTGGTCGGGAGCAAGAAGCGGAGGAGGTTGGCGAACGGGTTGTAGGCGGTGATTGAGGAGGTGACGAACTCCGTCGCCACCGTCGCCGAGGCCGGGTCCTCGAAATCCGCCTTCAGATCGGCAATCCACGTGGAGTGGATATCGCCGGTGAGGACCACCGTGTTGGGGATCGCGTGGCTCATCACGTGACCCAGGATCCGGTTGCGCGCGGCCGGATACGCGTCCCACTGGTCCAGGTTGTACTGCTCCTCGCCTTCGCGCGGGATCGTCAACTCCGCCATCATCACCTGCTGGCCGATCACGTTCCAGCGCGCCTCGGATGCGTCCAGCCCCTCCAGTAGCCAGCGCTCCTGGTCCGGTCCGGTCAGGGTCGCGTCCGGGTCCTGGGCCGCCGCGCAGCGGGCCTGCACGCCGTCGCCGCAGGGCTGGTCGGTGCGGTACTGGCGAGTGTCGAGCATGTTGAACGTGGCCAGATTCCCGTAGGCCAGCCGTCGGTAAAGCCGCAAGTCCGGCCCCAGCGGCATCGACTCCGGGCGCAGCGGGAGGTGCTCGTAGTAGGCCTGATACGCGGCGGCGCGCCGCTCCAGAAAGACCGCCTCGGGGTCTTCGAGCTCGGAGGCCCCGCCGGCGTAGTTGTTCTCCACCTCGTGGTCGTCCCAGGTCGTGATCCAGGGAAAAGCCGCGTGAGCCGCCTGCAAGTCCGGATCCGTCTTGTAGAGCGCGTGCCGGTTTCGGTACGCCGCCAGCGTCATCGTCTCGCTGTCCGGAAAGGTCCGCACCGCGCCGGTGTCGGGTTCGTAGGCGGTGCCGGCACTGTACTCATAGATGTAGTCGCCGAGGAACAGAAGGAGGTCCAGATCCTCTCGCGCCAGGTGCCGGTAGGCCGTGAAGTAGCCGTGCTCCCAGTGGGCGCAGGACGCAAAGGCGAAACGCAGGTGTTCGAGATCGGCGCCCATCGCCGGCGCGGTCTTCGTCCGCCGGACCCGGCTGATCTCGCCCCCGGCCACGAACCGATAGAAATACTCGCGTCCCGGCCGCAGCCCCGTGGCATCGGCGTGGACGCTGTGTGCCAGCGCCGGCTCGGCGATCGCCGTCCCACGCAGGACGACCCTGCCGAACCCCTCATCCTCGGCCACCTCGTAGGCCACCTCCACGGCGCCCTGCCCGTTCATCCCCCCGCCGTTGAGCGGGTCCGGTGCGAGGCGGGTCCAGAGCACGACGCTCTCCGGCAGCGGGTCGCCAGAGGCTACACCGAGCGCGAACGGATCGGCTCCAAACCGTGGTCTGGCGACTGTCCTGCCCTCAGCAGCGGCTCCCGGTGTAGCCTGCCCCAGCGCCCGCGTCGGCCCCCCCGGAAGGCTGATGGCGGCCAGCAGCCCCGCCGCCGTGCCTCCCGCGAGCAGACGGCGCCGGCTGGCGCGGGAGGCGAGCAGGCGTTCAAATCGGAGCCGGTCCAAAGCTGATCTCCCTCATCGGCGTCGGATTGTCGAGTCAACTGCTGATGGTGAAGGAGGGACTCGGTCCCTGTCCAACGGAGCGAGCGGCACTGCAGCATCGTGGCGTGCCATCACCGTGCCGCCGGGGGCTGCGACATCGGCCGAGTGACGTTCCATGGAGCTAGCCACCCCCGGCTCCGAGACCCGATCCCGCGGGGAACTACATCGGCCTAGGCCGACATCTGAACCCCAAGAAGACGGTATCCGCATGGTACGCTGCCTGCCGTGCCGGGCGACACCGGAAACCCGGCAACTCGACCTCATGACGACGGACAGGCGATGAACCGTCGCGCTTGGCGCGTGACGGGGAGATATTTCGTGGACCCGACCCTGATGGACCTTCCTGGCTCGCCTCGTTCGGAGGCGCCGCCGGCAGGTCCCGTGCCCCAGGCCGCCCGCCTTGCGGTGACGGCGATCTTCGCCGTCAACGGCCTCATCCTCAGCAATTGGGTTCCGCGGATCCCGGCCGTGCAGCGAAACCTTGACCTCAGCGAAGGTCGGCTCGGTCTGGCGCTCCTTGGTGTGGCCGTGGGCGCGCTGCTGGCGATGCCGCTGATCGGCGGTCTCGTCGCCCGGTTCGGCAGCCGCCCGGCCACCACGGTCGCGGTGGTAGCCCTCGCGGCGACGGTGCCGCTCCCCGCCCTCGCCGGTGGATTGGGAACGCTCACCCTCGCGCTGGTCCTGCTTGGTGCCGCCAACGGCGCCCTCGACGTGGCGATGAACGCGCAGGCCGTCGCCGTCGAGCGGCGCTTTGGCCACCCCATCATGTCCTCATTCCACGCCGCCTTCAGCTTTGGGGGGTTGGCCGGGGCCATCCTCGGCGGGCTCGCCGCCGCTGCAGGGATCGATCCCCTACCCCACCTTGCCGTCGTCGGGGTGGTTGGCGCTGGCCTGGGCATTACCGCGGCGCGCGGGCTCCTGCCTGCCGCGGCCGATGCCCGCCGCGAAACCCCGACCGGCACCGGGCCGACGTTTGCCCGCCCTTCCCGTCGCCTGGTCGGCCTGGGAATCCTGGCGTTCTGCTGCCTGCTCGGCGAGGGCGCGATGGCCGATTGGAGCGCGGTCTACTTGGACGGCTCGTTGGGCACGGGGCCGGGACTGGCAGCGGCCGGCTTTGCCTCCTTCTCCCTCACGATGGCCTTCGGACGCCTGATCGGGGACCGACTCGCGGCGCGCTGGGGACCCGTCGCGCTGGCCCGTTGCGGCGGGGTGCTGGTGGCGGTCTCGCTCGCGCTGGCGCTCCTGATAGAGCACCCGGCCGCCGCGATCATCGGG
>JALYMD010000899.1 GCA_030773875.1 Chloroflexota bacterium
CCGAGCAAACCGCGCGAGCGACCCAGAAGGCAGCGAGGCCATCGACTGGTTCCGCGTGGTGAACCACTGCTCACGGGCCCGGCCGGTTGGAGGGCATCAGATTCGCCACGGCTGGCTTCCAGCAGAAGCTGAGGCCCAGGGAGGGCAAGATATTGGCTGTTATCTGGGGCGATGGATCGGTGTCCGGATGCCACTCGGCTGCCATGCACGGGACGTGATGGGCCCAACCCCGTCACGGCGGCCGCGCTAGGAGGCCGTCGGGGACCGCAAACGACTGCCGGCGAGCTTGCCCTGGTAGTGATCCATCAGCGGTGTGACCGACAGGCCATGGACGAGGGCGGAGACGGCGACCGTCGCCAGGACGAGGGCTGTCAGCGTCCGGGCCAGCTCCTGCTCCAGGCCATGCTGGATTGCAAACATCAGGTAGTAGATCGACCCAATGCCACGGATGCCGAACCAGGCGATCAGGCGGCGCTGCGTGGGGAAGGTGCGCGTGCGGAGGAGCCCAATCCCGGCCGCCAGCGGTCGCACCGCCAGCAGGAGGAGCGGAACGAACCACAGCACGTCGGTAGGGAGATCGCGGGTCGACAGGAGGGTTCCGATGAGGACGACGATGATCACCTCACCAATCCGCTCGAGTTGCTCGTTGAACCCGAGCACCGCCTGGGCCATATGGGTCGGTGCAGTTTCCGGTCGGGTGGCGAGGTCCGCGTCCTCCCCGACCGCGAGCTGGCGAGCCACGGCGTCGAAGTCCTCGCCGGTCAGTCGCTGTTCGACCCGTCGCAGGGCCAACCCCGCGGCGAAGACGGCCAGGAACCCATAGGCGTGGAGGAGGAGCGCGGCGCCGTAGGCGAGCGCGAGCAGGCCGAGCGCCAGGAACTCGTCTAGGCCCAGCGCCGTCTGGTGCGCCCGCCGCAGGTGGACGACCAACTGGCCAACCGCCGTACCAAGCAGGGCGCCGACGCCGAGTCCGACGACCACCGCCCAGACCACGTCGACGGCCAGCCAGCGCCAGCCGAACGCCCCGAGCTCGTGGTGCCCAAGCACGCCCAGGCCGAGCATCACGAAGGGAAACGCGGTGCCGTCGTTGAGACCCGCTTCGCCGGTCAGGGCAAAGCGGAGGCGATCTTGGTCGCGGGGGTCGGCGACCTGGACGTCCGAGGCCAGCACGGGATCGGTCGGCGCCAAGATGGCGCCCAGCAGGATGGCCGCCCCAACCGACAGTCCCAGGCCGGTGACGCCAATGAGGGCGATCAGGGCAACCGTCGCCGCCATCGATCCGAAGGCGAGACGGATCGGTAACCACCACCGTGGGTCGCGCCAGTCGACCCGCAGCTTGAGGCCCGCGGTGAAGAGGGAGACGATAACCGCAACCTCGGTCACCCGCTCCAGCCAGGCCGATTCGGCCACCGGGGAAATGTTGAGGAGTCCAAGTCCGTGCGGGCCGAGGGTGAAGCCGATGACGAGATAGAGGAGGGAGGTCGTCAACGGCAGACGCTTGAGCACTGAGCCGCCGAGGGCCATGCTGACGAAGAGTACCCCCGCGACGAGGTACCAGGTGGCGAACGTCATGTGTGATCGACCTCGCGGGACCAAGCCCTCATTGCTCGATTGGAACCGCCGCTCCGGTCCGGCGTCGGCTGGCATAACGCATCGACCGTGCCGGTGCTCCTTTTCGGAGCAAGCGGATCGGGTGACTCGCGCTCGTGATCCTGGCAGCGGCACCAAGACGCCTCCGAGGACCACCGCCTGGAAGACAGCCACTGATGCATGCGAGCCGCGAGACCCGTCATGATCGTCTCATGGGCAATGTTGCCCCTCGCTTGGCATGGGCCGCTTGAAGAAGAGCTCGAGGGCGTGGGCCGACGGACTCTCGGTGCTGACCAACTCCCAGCCGTCACAGCCCAACTTGGCGATGTAGCGAGACCACCCCTCGCTCGTGTCGGCGTCCCCCTGCGTCGGGTTGCACGCGATCGGCACGGTCGTCCGCCCGTTCGGCGTATGGAACACCGCCGCCGCTTCCGCCGGAGTCGTCACCACGCTCCGGGGGCCGCTGGTGCCACGTCAGGCACGATTCTGCCCGACAGCGGCGGGCTATGCTTCACCCCTAGGTCTTGTGACTGACTCACCGATGCGTCGGCCCTGACCCCAACCCCGACCATGGAAGGGATACCCCATCTCCGATGGAGGACCTGCAGCTCGTCGTCGACCTCGTGCTCGCGCTCGCGGCCGCCTTCCTGGGCGGCATGGTCGCCCAGCGGCTTGGCCAGCCAGTCTTGCTCGGCTACATCATCGCCGGCGTCCTCATCGGGCCCAACACGCCCGGGCTGGTGGCCGACCAGGCTCACGTGCAGACCCTGGCCAATCTCGGCGTGGCCTTCCTCATGTTCGCCCTCGGCGTCGAGTTCTCCTTCGCGGAGTTGATGCGGGTCCGTCGCGCTGCGCTGATCGGCGGGGGCATCCAGATCCCGCTGACCATCGCCCTCGGGGCGGGCGTGGGCCTTGCCGTGGGCTGGTCCTGGCAAGCCGCCCTGCTGCTCGGCGGCGGCTTCGCGATCTCCAGTTCCATCGTCGCCCTCAAGCTCCTGCTCAGCCGGGGGGAAGCAGACAGCCCACAGGCGAAGACTGCCCTCGGGCTCAGCATCGTCCAGGACCTCAGCCTGGTGCCGATGATTGCCTTGTTGCCCGTCCTCACGGGGGAAGGGGGCAACCTCGGGCTGGCGCTTCTGCGCTCCCTCGGCATCGCCGCCGTGGCCCTTGTGGCGGTGGTCGTGGTGGGGACCCAGGTGGTGCCTCGGGTGCTCTCCGTCGTGGCCGGGACCGAGTCGCGCGAGCTGTTCCTGCTGACGATTGTGCTGATCGCGCTCGGCACGGCCCTCGCGAGTGAAGCGGCCGGGCTCTCGCTGGCCCTCGGTGCGTTCCTGGCGGGCCTGGTGGTCTCCGAGTCGGAGTTCGACACCCAGGTGCTTGCCGAGATTGTGCCGCTGCGCGACCTCTTTGCCTCGCTCTTTTTCGTCTCCGTCGGGATGCTGCTCGACCCCGGGTTCATCGTCGCCAACCTCCCACTCGTCGGGAGCTTGATCGCCGCGCTCGTGCTCGGCAAGCTGGTCATAAGCGCCGGTGCCCTCCTGGTGGCGGGCGTCAACCACCGGATGGCGCTGCTCGCGGCGCTGCTGTTGGCGCAGATGGGCGAGTTCAGCTTCGTCCTTGCTGGGGTGGGATTGGCCGATGGCGTGATCGCAGCCGACCAATATGGCCTCATCCTGGCCGTGGCCCTCGGCTCGATCCTCCTTGCCCCGGCGCTGCTCGCCTCCGGTCCCGTGCTCGTTGCCGGGGCGGGCTCCTTGCCGGGCGTGCGGGCTCGGGAAGCGGCCCAGGTGGGTCCGGAGCCGGCTGCCGAGATTCCCTCGCCGCCCGTGATCATCTGTGGCTACGGCCGCGTCGGGGCGGTTCTGGGGGAAGTCCTGGCCCGGCATGGCTTCCCCTACGCGGTGATCGAGAGCAACCCCGCCGCCGTGCGCGCGCTCCGGAGCAAGGGCGTCCCAGCTTACTATGGGGACGCGGGCTCGCCCGCGCTGCTGGCCCAGGCCGGCATCACGCAGGCCGAGATTGTGGTGGTGGCGGTGCTCGATCTCGTGGTGGCGCAGGCCGCCATCCGGCATGCCCGGGTGTTGAATCCCAGGATCGATGTCGTCACGCGAGCGGCCTCACGGGCGGAGGTCGCCCTCTTGGGTGCCGCCGGTGCCGATGAGGTCATCCAACCGGAGTTCGAGGCCGGCCTGGAGTGCGTGCATCACGTGCTGCGCCGACTCGGGTTGTCACCACAAGACACGA
This sequence comes from Chloroflexota bacterium, assembly GCA_030773875.1. The sequence goes on from JALYMD010000899.1 coordinate 3,835, forward strand.
TGGCCATCGTCAATCAACGGCGGGCCAACCTCTACCGGTTGGACGGCTCACGGCCGTATGCTGAGGAGGAGATCGCACGCTGACGACCCCTTTGGCCGCTGTTGAGTCTCGTGCGACGAACGGTGCTGCCAGCCCGCGTCCTCCTCACCAACAAGGCCCCAAGAACCTTCTCCGTAGGACGCCCTCGATGATCGGTTGGGCCTGAGAATGGCTCAGCGTGTTGAAAAATCCCTAGACCTGCCGCGACCTGCCGCGAGCGCCCGCTCGCTCGCGGCAGCGGAGCCGCCCGCGACGCTCACCCAGAAACCGACGCAAGCCCATCCGGCTTCCATGGTAGCGCCATCAGGCTGCCGCACGGGGCATGACGGCG
>JALYMD010000900.1 GCA_030773875.1 Chloroflexota bacterium
GCCGCCGGCCGCCGTGGGTGTAGACGCCCCATCCGCGGCCGTCGGGGTTTCGGCGGGCGTCGATGGCGACAACCATGCACTGGCGGCCGAAGACGTCGGCGCCGGCGGAGATCAGGGAGGGGTCCTGGATCGCGGCGGTGTTGAGCGAAACCTTGTCCGCGCCGGCGCTCAGCAATTCGCGCATGTCGGCGACGGAGCGCACGCCCCCGCCGACCGTCAGCGGGATGAAGACCTGATCGGCCGTGCGCTCGACGACTGCGGTCATCGTGCGGCGGCTGTCGGAGCTGGCGGTGATGTCGAGGAAGACCAGTTCGTCGGCGCCCTCGGCGTTGTAGAACGCGGCCAGCTCCACCGGATCTCCGGCGTCGCGCAGGTCGACGAAGGAAACCCCCTTCACGACGCGGCCGTCGGTCACGTCCAGGCAGGGGATCACGCGCCGGGTGAGGGTCGTCGTCCCGCCGGAGGCGGGCTGGACGCCAAGCTGCTCCTGCTCTAACACGGCGCAGCCTCCACGCTCTCAGCCAAGCGGATCGCCGCCGCGAGGTCGACCCGCCCGTCGTAGATAGCCCGGCCGACGATAACGCCCGCGGCGCCGGTTTCAGCCACCCGGCCGATGTCGTCCAGGGCCCCCACGCCGCCCGAGGCGATGACCTGGGCATCGAGCGCGGCGACGAGATCCCGGAGGGCGGGGAGGTTGGGGCCGCTCAGCGTTCCGTCCCGCCGGATGTCCGTGAAGACGAAGTGCCGGACCCCGACCGATTGAAGACGGAGCGCCGTCTCCGCCGCCGGGACATCCGTCTGGTCAAGCCAGCCGTCGGCGGCGAGCTTGCCGTCCCGCGCGTCGAGGGCGACAGCGATCCGGTCCCCCCACCGCTCCACCGCGCAGGCGACGAGGTCCGGGTCGCGCAGCGCCGCCGTGCCCAGGACGACGCGATCCACGCCGTGGTCAAAGGCAGCGGCGAGGTGCTCTTCCATGCGGAGACCGCCGCCGAGCTGGATCTTGACGTCAACCGCGTGCCGGATCCGGAGAAGGGCGTCGGTGTTGACCGGCTCGCCGACTACCGCGCCGTCGAGGTCAACAACATGGATCCACCGGGCGCCGGCGCCAGCCCAGCGACGGGCGGCGTCGGCGGGATCGGTGTCAAAGGCCGTCTCGCGGTCGAAGTCACCCTCGACTAGACGGACGCAGCGGCCGGCTCGGATATCGATGGCAGGGTAGATGATCACAATGCCCCTCCGACCGGAGCGGCAACAGGCGTCCCAGGCGCGGGACACACGGTCGCAACGAAGGCGCGGACGAGCGCGAGTCCGTCCGGCCCGCTCTTTTCGGGATGGAATTGCGTGCCCCAGACGTTGTCGCGGACGACGACGCTCGGGAACCGCTCGCCGTAGTCGGCGATCGCCGCCACGTCGTCGCGGTCTGCCGGCTCCGCGACATAAGAGTGGACGAAGTAGTAGTGACGCTCGTCGCCCACGTCGCCCAGCGGACCGGGCCGGACGAGACGGGAGCGGTTCCAGCCCATGTGTGGCACCTTGACCGGGCCACTGAGGGAGCGGATGCGTCCGCGGAGGAGGCCGAGCCCTGCGGTGTCCCCCTCCTCCTGGTGCTCGAAGAGGAGCTGCATCCCGAGGCAGATACCGAGGAACGGCTTGCCGCCCTCCACCGCCTCCCCGATCGCCCTGGTCATCCCCAGATCCCTGAGCCGGTCCATCGCATGCCCTGCCGCGCCAACTCCCGGCAGGACCACCGCGTCGGCGGCGGCGACCGTCGCCGGGTCGGCCGTGACGACCGTCTCCGCCCCGGCTGCTTCGAGCGCGCGGCGGATGGAGCGGAGGTTGCCAGCGCCGTAGTCGATGACGGCGATCATGCTAAGAGTCCTTTCGTGGAGGGCACGCGGGCCGGGTTGCCGGTGACGCGGGTGGCATCGCGGAGGGCGAGCGCACCCGCCTTGAAGATCGCCTCGGCGGCGTGGTGGGCGTTGCGGGCCCGCAGGAGGTCGACGTGCATGGTCAACCCGGCGTTGGTGGCCAGGGCCCGCCAGAACTCCTCGACCAGGCTGGCGGCGAAGGCGGCGCCGATGGTCGGCTCCGGCATCGCCGCCTCGAAGTGGAGAAACGGGCGGCCGGAGCAGTCCACCACCACGCGGGCCAGGGCCTCGTCCAGTGGCGCGTAGGCGTGCCCGTAGCGGGCTACCCCGGCCCGATCCCCCAACGCCTGGCGGAGCGCCTGGCCGAGCGCGATCCCCACATCCTCGACGGTGTGGTGCGGATCCATCGCCGCGTCGCCGGAGCAACGGACGTCGAGGTCGAGGCGACCGTGGCGGCCGAGGGCGTCCAGCATGTGGTCGAAGAAGAGGACCCCGGTCTCGGCGCGCACATCCCCGTTGCCGTCCAGATCCAGCCTCAGGCGGATCTCCGTTTCGGCGGTGGCGCGCTCGACGCTGGCACGGCGGACGCGCGCAATGGCTTGACTCACGCGCCCATCCCTCCTGCCCGTTCCCGGAGCACCGCGTCCAACTCGTGCAAGAAGGTCTCGTTCTCCTCCGTCGTGCCGATGCTCACCCGGAGACAGTCGACGAGGCCGAGCGCCGGGTTGGAGAAGTGGCGGACGTGGATCCCCCGGGCGGCGAGCGCGGCGACAACTGGCCCGGCATCGAGGACGGGAAGGCGGGCGAGCAGAAAGTTGGTGGCGGAGGGAAAGGGCTCGACTCCCGGCAGCTCGCGAAGCTGGTCGGCGAGCGCATCCCGGTCGGCGACGATGCGGGCGACGACGCCGCGCAGGTACGCGAGGTCGTCCAGGGACGCGATGGCGGCGGCGGTCGAGGCGGCGGAGACGTTGCAGAAAGCCGGCGTGACCCGCCAGAGGTGCGGCATCAGCGGGGCAGGGAAGACGCCGTAGCCGACGCGCATCCCCGCCAGACCAGCGAACTTGCTCAACGTGCGAAGGACAACCAGATTCGGGTGGCGGTCCATCAGCGGCAGGGAGGAGTTGCCGCTGAACTCGGCGTACGCCTCGTCCACGGCCACTAGGCACGGTGCTTCGGCGATCACGCGCTGGACAGCGGCTGGATCGAAGAGGTTGCCGGTTGGGTTGTTCGGGTTGCAGATCAGGACCAGCTTCGTGCGCGGGGTGATCGCGGCGAGAATGGCGTCGGCGTCGAGCGCGAAGCTAGGGGCGGGGCCGA
>JALYMD010000901.1 GCA_030773875.1 Chloroflexota bacterium
GGTGGAGGGGGAGAGACATCGAGTGGGTCGGGAAGTCAGGGAGTCGAGAGGGCGAGGAGGGGAGATGGGTGAGCGGGCGCGGGCGCGAGGGGATCCAGCGGCAGCCCTGCGGGAACAGGTGACACGGCTGCGAGGGCACACGCGAGAGGAGCGGAAGCCGCTCGATCTCGGGCCGCTGTCGGCGCACGAGGCGGTGACGCGGCAGATGGTGGAGGCGTTGGCCGACGACCTGGAGGAGATCAAGGGGCGGTTGAACGGCCTGCTCTTCATGGTCGCCGGGGCGATCGTGGTGGACGTGACTATCCGGATCGCAGGCGTAGGCTGACGCGGCAGCGTCGGCTTCCCGCATCACTGCTGGACGGAACCGCGCTCGTCCATCGTCTGATTGACGAGCGCGGTTCGCGTTGTCGCATGAACGAGCGACGAGGACGTGGCTGTCAAGCGGCAAGCGGCATAGGAGGCCCATGCGGGGAAGAGGGTGACACGGGTCCACCAACCGACGAACGAAGGGACGACGCCAGCACGGCCGGCGGACCTGGCGGCGGGGCTGCGGCGGGCGCTGACGGAGGTCGACGCCTACTCGCGGATCGTCCTGCCGCGGTACCGGTTGCGGCCGTACCAGATCGGGCCGGCCCGGGCGATCGCGGAGAGCGTCGAGGGCGGGTTGGGGCGACAGTTCGCGGTGGTGTTCAGTCGCCAGGCCGGCAAGGACGAACTACTGGCCCAACTCCTGGCGTTTCTGCTGACCCGTTACCAGCGGCGGGGCAGGAGCGCCGTACTGGCCGCTCCCACGTTCCGGCCTCAGGCGGCGCTCAGTCGTGACCGACTGGTGGACCGGCTCGGCTCCCCGCTGACGGCGAGTCAGACCCGGGTCCGCGACGGCTACGCGGTCCACGTCGGGCGGGCTTCGGCACGATTCATGTCGGCCGCGCCGGGCGCAAACGCGCGGGGCCAGACGGCCGACATGCTGCTGGTGGCGAATGAGGCGCAGGATATCCGCCCCGAAGTCTGGGACGCGGTCTTCGATCCCATGGCCGCTTCCACCAACGCTACAACCGTCTTCCTGGGAACCGTGTGGAGCCGGGAAACGCTGCTGGCCCGGCAGATTCGCCACCTGGAGGAGTTGGAGGGCCGGGATGGCATCCGGCGGGTCTGGCGGGTGCCATGGGACCGAGTGGCGCGGGACCTTCCAGCCTACGGCGAGCGGGTGCAGGCGCGGGTGGAACACCTCGGCGCGGATCACCCGTTCGTACGCACGGAGTACTTCCTGCAGGAGCTGGACGGTGCGGGCGGGCTCTTCCCTCCCCACCGGCTGGCACAGATGCAGGGAGATCACCCGCGGCGGCACCGGGCAGATCCGGCGCGGCTTCAGGAGGGCAAGCGCTACGCGCTGCTGCTGGACGTGGCCGGGGAAGAGGAGGCAGGGACGGGGCTGGAAGCGTTCCGGGACGATACCCGCCGCGACAGCACGGCGCTGACAGTGGTGGAAGTCGAGCAGGCGAAGGGTCGAGGAGGCGAGCAGGGCCTCTCCTCAACGGCTCGACCTCTCGCCTCCTCGACCCACCCGATCTACCGGGTGGTCGACCGGATGGCGTGGACGGGGGTGTGGCACACGGCGCTGCACGCCCAACTCGTCGATCTGGCGCGGAACGTATGGCGAGCGAGCGCGGTGGTGGTGGACGCGACCGGGGTCGGGGCAGGACTGGCCTCGTTCCTGGCAGCGGCACTTGGCAGCAGTCCGGCGATTCCGGTGCGGCCGTTCGTGTTTACGGCGGCCAGCAAGAGCGCGCTCGGCTGGGACTTCCTGGGCCTGATCGATTCCGGTCGGTTTAAGGAGTACGCGGACGACTCCACGGATCCGGGGCCAGCGGGACAGATCACGCGGCTCTATCGCGCTCAACTGGCCGCGACGACCTACGAAACCTTGGCGGGTCCTGGAAAGCTGCTGCGGTGGTCGGTGCCGACCGGCCGCGGTGCAGGGGCTCGCCACGATGACTTGGTGGTGAGCGCGGCGCTCACGGCCGCTTTGGAAGGATTTGACTGGCGACCGCGCACGGCCATCGGTCACGACCCGATAGGAGCGGACGCGCGAGTCTGGGAGGACAGAGACGGATGAGCGCGCAGAACGAGCCGGAGGTCCGGGAGGCAGGTGGGGGTGACGCCCCGGGCGAGGAGGGTTTCGGGTCCACCCCGCTTGGCGGGGTGCCGGTGGGGGCAGGCGGCACTCAGGAGGATCTGGCATCGGTGCGGGAACTGGCGCTACGGGCCCACCCGGACACGGTGCCGGAGTTAGTTGGCGGAGCCACGGTGGCTGAGATCGTGGCAAGCCTGGAGCCAGCGCGAGCAGCATACCGACGGGCAGCAGAGCACGCGGGCGGATCGGCGGGTGGCACCAACGCCAGGCTGATCACTGCGGGGCTCCAGGTACCTCCGATGCCAGCCGGTGATGCACCACGAGCCGTGGTGGATCCGGATCGCCTCTCGGCGGCGGAGAAGATACGGCGCGGACTGGCTGAGAGGCAGAGGACTTAACCGACACGTAGTCGCCAGACG
>JALYMD010000902.1 GCA_030773875.1 Chloroflexota bacterium
GGCCGGGGGCGAATGCCCCGGCCCGCTCTAGTTCTATCTAGGGAGGCACCTCGATCAGGGGTCGCTAAACGGCGGCGCGGGCAACCGGAGCGCCGTGGCATCGCTTGTACTTCTTGCCGCTGCCACAGGGGCACGGCTCGTTGGCGCCAACCTTCCGGCGCTGTCGGGGTCCTGCTGCCTCCTCGCTTCGGTTGGTCGTGACTTCTTCGGTCAAACGGGTGCGGACGGGCTGCTGGGCGACGACGGGCTGCACGCGGTAGAGGGTGTGGACGACATCGTGCTGGATGTGCTCCGAGAGGAGGCCAAACATCCGGTAGCCCTCGGTCTTATAGACCACGAGCGGGTCGCGTTGGCCGTAGGCTTGAAGCCCCACGCCCTCCCGCAACTCGTCCATCGCGGTGAGGTGCTCCACCCAGAGCCGGTCGATCACTGCCAGGAGGATGTGGCGCTCCACGGTGCGCATCGTGTCCGCGCCGAACCGGGCCTCGACATCGGCATAGGCCTGTTCCGCATCCTCGATAAGGGTTTCGACGATCTCCTCACGAGCCAGTCCCTCGATGGCCTCAAGGTCCACGTTCCCGTTCGGGATGAGGGCGTGATAGGCAGAGAGGAGAGCGTCTTCGTCCGGCTCCCCCTCTTTCACATTCAGCGGGATGTGCTGGTCGACGAGGCCCTCAACCTCGGCGGCGATCATCCCCAGGACCTTTTCACTCATATCCTGGCCGGCGACGATCTCGCGGCGGTCGGCGTAGATTACCTCCCGGTGCTTATTCATCACGTCGTCGTACTGCACTACGTGCTTGCGGACGTCGAAGTTGTGCCCCTCGACCTTGGTCTGAGCGCTCTCAATGGATTTGGAGATGATCCGGTGCTCAATCGGCACGTCCTCTTCCATGCCGAGGCGTTCCATGAGCCCTGTAATGCGCTCCGAGCCGAACCGCCGCATCAGGTCATCTTCGAGCGAGACGTAGAAGCGGGATGAGCCCGGGTCACCCTGGCGGCCCGAGCGGCCCCGGAGCTGGTTGTCGATTCTGCGCGCTTCGTGGCGCTCGGTGCCGATGATGTGGAGACCCCCGGCCTCCTTGACACCCGGCCCGAGCACGATGTCCGTGCCGCGGCCGGCCATGTTGGTGGCGATGGTGACGTGACCCGGTTGGCCGGCGTCGGCAACGATGGTCGCCTCTCGCTCGTGCTGCTTCGCGTTGAGGACGTCGTGCTGGATGCCCTTACGCAGGAGCAGGTCGCTGAGGCGCTCGGACGTGTCGACGGAGGTGGTACCAACGAGCACGGGGCGACCGGCCGCCTGCATGTCCTGGATATCGGCCACCACGGCGTTGAACTTGCCCCGCTCGTTTTTGAAGACGAGGTCGCCGAAGTCATCCCGGATCATCGGTCGGTGGGTGGGCACGGAGACGACTTCGAGGTTGTAGATCCGGGTGAACTCCTCGGCCTCGGTCTTGGCCGTGCCCGTCATTCCGGCGAGTTTCTCGTACATCCGGAAGTAGTTCTGGTACGTGATCGTGGCCATTGTGACGTTCTGCCTACGGACGCGAACGCCCTCCTTGGCCTCAATAGCCTGATGCAGTCCTTCGCTATAGCGCCGGCCGTGCATCATCCGTCCCGTGAACTCGTCGACGATGATGACCTCATCGTCGCGGACGATGTAGTCCTTGTCCCGGTGGAAGACCGCGTGGGCCTTGAGCGCTTGCTCCAGGTGGTGGGTGAGCTCGACGTAGCGCTCGTCGTAGATGCTTTCGCCCTCTGGGATCTCGGCCAGTTGCTCGACCCGGTCGATACCTTCTTCGGTCAGGGTGGCGGACCTGTGCTTCAGGTCGACCTCATAGTGACGACCTTGCCGAAGCTGCTTCACGATCTGGGCGAACTGGTAGAACCGATCAGTTGCTTGCTCGGCTTGCCCGGAGATGATGAGCGGGGTTCGCGCCTCATCGATGAGGATGTTATCGACCTCGTCGACGATGGCGTAGACCAGCCCGCGCTGCACGCACTGGTCGATCGAGACGACCATGTTGTCGCGCAGGTAGTCAAAGCCGAATTCGCTGTTGGTACCGTAGGTGATATCGGCCGCGTAGGCCTCCTGCCGGGACACCGGCCGGAGTCGCTCCAAGCGGGGATCGGGGGATTCCCACTCCGGATCGAAAAGAAAGGCCTCGTCATGCTGGATGCAGCCGATTGTGAGACCGAGCGCGTGGTAAATGCGGCCCATCCACTGGGTGTCTCGTTTGGCCAGGTAGTCGTTGACGGTGATTACGTGGCAGCCGCGCCCGCTCAGCGCGTTGAGGGTCACAGGGAGTGTCGCGGTGAGGGTCTTGCCCTCGCCGGTCTTCATCTCGGCGATCTTGCCTTGATGCAGAACAACGCCGCCGATGAGTTGGACATCGTAGTGGCGCTGGCCCGTCACCCGCTTCGCAACTTCCCGTGTGGCGGCGAAGACTTCGGGTAGAAGGTCATCCGTGGTTTCACCGGCTTCCAGGCGACCCCGGAACTCCGCTCCCAGGGAGCGCAATTCATCGTCGTCCAGCGCCTCCATCTCAGGCTCGAGGAGATTGACATCCTCGACGATGGGCAGGATGCGCTTGACTGCTTTTTTGTCGGTTTCACCGAAGATCTTGGTTAGAAGAGCGCGCATGGACGTGGATCCCTCGTGGGTCTGTCTCAGGACCTCGCGCCAGCAGGCGCGGGTCTGGGGACGCGATGATAAACGTTACCTTCGAGTATACCCGTTACCGGTGCGGCAACCGGTGAACCCCCGAGGGCGAGTGGTTGAAGGTGCGATGCTTGCGAGGGAGCTCCCGAGGCTCGTCCGATGATGGCTATGGCGAAGGAAGGGACGGCGGCGTGACCGTAAATGATGCGGCTCCGGACTTTACGCGGTACCCCACCTACGATCAACTAACGGCGATGCTCCACGAGTGGGCAGCCGCTTACCCGAATCTGCTCTCCGTCGAATCTCTCGGGCAGAGCCACGAGGGAAGGGAGCTGTGGTCGGCGACGGCGACAGATACGACTGTCGGCTCACCGGAGGACAAACCGGCCCTCTACATTGATGGCAACATCCACGCGGGGGAAGTTCTGCCCTCCGTCGTCTGTCTCTATACGATCTGGGATCTCGTGTCCCGGTTCGGTCAGGATCAGGAGGTCACCGACCTCCTTCACACTCGAACCTTCTACATTCGACCCCGGGTTGCGCCGGACGGAGCGGAGCGGTACCTCACCAGCCCCGACCGCCTCCGGAGCGCCGCCCGGCCCTGGCCGCACGAACATCCGGTGCCGGGCTTGCATCCCTCCGATGTGGATGGCGACGGCCACATCCTTCAGATGCGGGTCCTAGACCCGGCGGGAGAATGGCGAGTCTCCGAGCTGGACGAGCGGCTCATGGTCCGACGGGGGCTCGACGATCAGGCAGGTACGCGGTACCGGTTGCTTCCCGAGGGCATGGTTCACGGGCCACTGGATGGAGATTTGCAGCCTGCTTCACCGCGGTGGGGGCTCGACTTCAACCGCTCGTTTCCGCACAACTGGCAGCCCGAGCACCTACAGAGCGGGGCGGGACCGTACCCGCTCTTTCCCCCGGAGACAAGGGCAACTGCCGACTTCTTTCTCACCCACCCCAACATCGGCGCAGCGGTCGCATATCACACCTTCGGAGGGTTCGTCTTTCACCTACCGTCCAGCAAGCCGGTGAGCACCTACAAACACGACGACCTGCCGGGTCCGTATCAGGAACTTACTGAGGCCTTCACGCGCATCACGGGAAACCCTGGGTTCCAGAGCTACGACG
>JALYMD010000903.1 GCA_030773875.1 Chloroflexota bacterium
GTCCCGACGGCCGGCGTGTCGTCTATGGCCCCATGCTCGCTCAGCCGGGCCCGGTGGCCCATGAGTGAGGGACGCTAGACAATGAACAAGCGGCTCGGCCGGCTCCCAATTGGAGAACGGCTACGCCCGAGAGCGGATCAGCGCCGCCCGCCCACAGCGCCCATCCGGAAGCGGCACGTGTCCCGCCGGGAACGAGAGGCCCGCCGAAGGCGCCAACTCTACCTAGGGATGACGGGGGTCGGAGTTCTCGTTGCCCTCATCCTCGCGGTTGGTCTCGCCAACGAGTTCATCATCAAACCCCGCCACGTCCTTGCGACCGTGGATGGGGCAGAGATCCGGCGCCGGGAGTACTGGAAAGTTCGCTCGTTCGAGCTGATCGAGCAAGCTCAGCAGTACACCCAGTACGCCTCGTTCTTCCAGGGGCAGCCGGACCAGCAGCAGCAGTACCTCGGTCTCGCTGCTCAGGCTCGTGCGGAACTTGAGACGGTGTGGGGCAGCACTGATACCGCTGATACTACGCTGAGTCGGATGATTGACGACCAGGTCTATCTTAAGAACATTGATGACCTTGGCTTGTCGGTGACAAACGAGGATGTTGACCAGTACATCGCCCAGCAATTCGCGCCTGCCAACGCGCCCTTGATCACGCCGACGCCGACGCCGACGCTCATTCCCGAGCGCGCCGCCTGGGCGACTCAGACCGCCGCCGCAGCCATCAGCCCAACGCCAACGACTGGCTCAGGCTCCCCGACCCCCATCGATCCGTTGGTCGCAACGCCTGCCGCCGCTGCGAGCCCCGTGGCGCCTCTTCCAGGTGAGGGCACGCCCCTGAGCGCGGTTGATGCTCCTGCCGAGCCACCGGTTGGTTCTCCCAGCGCGGCTAGCCTGGCCAACGCATCACCCACTACGGCCCCGACCGAAGAAGGAACGCCGAACCCCGACGAAGCGCGGGCGACATCCGAGGCGGCCTACGACGAGTTTGCGGATGTCCAGCTTGAGCGCGCCCGTATGTCGCGCGCTGACTACGCGCGTCTGATTGCCCGGCCGGCAGTGGCTCGCCAAAAGGTGACCGGCGCTCTTGAGGCCCAGATAGGGCAGCAAGCCGAGCAGGTGCATGCCGCGCATATCCTGGTCGGGACGGAAGACCTGGCACGTTCGATCAAAGAGCAACTCAACCAACCTGGCGCGAATTTTGAGCAAATCGCCCGAGACCAATCGACGGACACCGCGACTGCGCCCAATGGCGGGGATCTCGGCTGGTTTACGCGCAACGCCATGGTGCAGCCGTTCGCGGAAGTCGCCTTCAGCCTTCCATCCGGCTCGATCAGCGATCCCGTTCAAACCCGTTTCGGGTGGCACATTATCAAGGTTTACGACCACCAGCCGGATCGACCGCTCACGGACGAGCAAATTCAGCGGTTGAAAGACGATACTGTCCAAGAGTGGCTGAACGCGCGCAAAGCCGAAACGGACATCGATTCCGACATCGAGCCCACACCGACGCCAGCTGCCGCGGAGTTTCAGCCGCCGCCGGGCGCGCCTCCGACGCCGACCATCCCACTCGCTACGCCGGATACCAGCACGCCGGTTATGGCCGCTTCACCAGAAGTGGTATCTGTTGGATCTCCAGTTGGGACGCCGGCGGGGTAGAGGTGGATAGCGACAATGAGTGGGAACGGCCTGATGCAGAGCGCTCTCGTGCTATGCTGATTCCGCTGACGGCCGCTGGTGGCGCACTAGGATCCGTCGACGAACGTTGCTGAGCCCCTGGGGCACCTCGAACGCGTCTTGGAGGTTGATGGTTTGGTGAACCGGGACCGCACCGACCGTATCCCTCGACGGGACGACGTCCCTGACGAAGGGGATGGACGGCCGCGTCGCGATCGCCGGCCTGATCGTCTCCCTCGGGATCCGACAGCGGCTCCAGAACACTATCCCGCGGCTAGTGCAAGGCCGTGGGAGACCGATCCTGTCGATGTTGACCGCTATATCGACGAGCGCGCTGAGCAGCCCGTGACCTCCCGGGGCACGCGGCGCCCGACGGCTACACCCCCACCTAGAGCCAGGCGCGCGGAGGACTCCCCGGCAGAAGCGTTCATCCCACCGTCCGCCTCCGCCCGGTCCCACGGGAGGAGCGATGCGAGCGATCCCGAGTGGACGGAGGAGAGCGGGCCCGGACGCGCGGAGCAGGGCACCCCCCCCGGGCGCCCCATTGAGCCTGGGGATTCTGAAGACGAGGAGCCTTTTCCGGGCTCACCGCTTTCCCCGCCGCGAACTCGTCGGGCTGCCGCTCGACCCCGCACCCGCGGCGCGTCCCGACCCGCTCCCTCCTTGCCGCGTCCACGCATTCCGGCGGCTATTGCGAAGGCGGATTTGGTCAACGATCTGCTTGCCCTAGCCCTCGTTGGCGTGGCGACATTTGGGCTCCTGGTCATGGCGACGATCATGGGGAACCGGCTGGGAGCCTTAGCCCCGGTGCTGGAGTTACGTTTCGACGCGGCAGGAGCTCCCTATCGCTGGGGCGTTCCTCGCACACTGTGGAACCTTCCACTCCTGAGTACCATGATCACGTTGATGAACGTCGCAGTCGCGTGGTTTGTCTCTCCCCATGACCGATTCGCCAGCCGGTTCTGCATTGCCACAGCGCTGGGCATCCAACTCCTCGTTTGGGTCCCCGTGATTCGGTTTCTCTGGTAAGCAAGCCATACCGCTTCGGGGCACCCATTCTCCCCAAGGTCCATCGATGTCGGACCATGCCTCGCTTTGGCATGACCATTCATACCCAGAGCCGGAGACCTGTCTGGAAGATTTTTTCGGATCGAGCCTTGCCGCCGAGCGTCTTGCGGGTGGAGGCATGACAGCCAATGAAGCCCCGTTGAGCCTCCCCGAGTCCTGTTTCATAATGAGTGGTGCACTGGTCGCACCGGTGCGATGACCTGGATCGGCGAGTGCAACAAGCTAGAACGGAGCGTGGACGAGGAACCATGGCCAACCTGATCACCGTCGGGCGGCTCATGCTCCTCTTTGTCGTCGTCTGGGTTGTTTACGTGGGCACAGCCGAAGTCGTCGGCCTCTGCATGCTCCTAATCGCGATTGTTTTCGCCAGTGATGGTCTTGATGGCTACGTGGCTCGGAAGCGCGGCTCCACCTCCGCATTTGGCGCCGTCTTTGACATCGCTGGTGACCGCATCGTCGAGAATGTGCTCTGGGTCGTGTTCGCGCACCTAGGTCATGTTCCAGTCTGGGTGCCCTTGCTCGTCCTCACGCGGGGTTTTGTGGTGGACGGGTTGCGCTCGCTCTCCTACGCAGAGGGAATGACGGCCTTCGGCTCCCGCAACATGATGCGCTCCGCGTTCACTCACTGGCTCACGGCAGGGCGATTCATGCGAGGAGCCTTTGGCTGGGCAAAGGCGGGAGGGTTCGTTTTCCTCACGGGCCTCGAGGCGTCGAAAAAGCCGGATGCCCCCGGGACCTGGGTCAGCGGATGGTACGGCCAGGACGCCTATCTCGCCTTCGGCTGGTTTCTTGTCTGGTCCGCGGTAGTCCTCACGATCATCCGAGGGCTACCGGTGATTTACGACGCGGTCGCTCTCGTCCGGTCAGGCAATGACACCAAGGTGGCGTCACCCGTTAGCCGGCCTTAGGGTAGGTCGCGGCGCGGCACCACAGCAATCTCGCTGCAATCGCTGGCGTGCGCGAGCGACGGCTGCGGCGCGGGACCGCTGACATGTGTCATTTCCGTGGGTCATAGTATTGCAACGATAGCCACCAAACGTGATAGGGCACCTAAGCGGTGCCCGACCTGGTCCCGGTCAGGGATCCAGTTGATCGGAAAGATGATGGGGTTTCCGTGCCCACGCTAACAGGCACCAGTCAACAAGAAACGACCGGATCGAGCACTGGAGCTGAGCAAGGGAACGGACCAGGACCCCGCCGGGCACAGTTCCGGCGGGAGGACCAGCGCGAATTTCGCTACATGCTCAGCATTGGACTCGCGGTCGCGTTCTCCTGGATTTTCTGGCTCATGCCCGCGAGTCTTCGCCGGCTCATTGCCGATCGCGGCGGTGAAATCTTCTACCGTCGCTCAGCCACGTACCGAGACAACGTCCGTGCCAATCTTCGTCAAGTCCTGGCTGCAGAAACGTCTGAGGAGGAGCTGGACGCGGCAGCACAGCAGATATTCCGGGTCAGCGCCCGGAACTTCATGGACTTGATCCTTACTCCCCGCATCCATCCGAAAGACTTCGTCCACGGCGTGCCTGTTGTCAGCGGGGACTGGGACATGCTAGACCATGCTCTAGCCGCCGGCCGTGGCGCCGTGATCGTCACCGCCCACCTTGGCGCGTTCGACTACATTGGCCAAACCTTCCACAACCGAGGGTACAAGTTGACCACGGTGACGGGCAGGACGACTGCCCGCTTCGTGTTCGACGGTGTCACCTACCTGCGCCGGTCGCACGGCAACGTCATCGTCGAAGCGACGCCGTCTGGGGTCCGTCGCGTCATGCAGGCACTAAGGCGGGGAGAGTGCACCGCCTTTGTCACCGATCGCGATTTCTTCCAGAACGGGAAGCCAGTCACATTCTTCGGACGGCCAACGACGCTTCCACCGGGCGCGATCCGCATTGCCCGCGATACCGGGGCGCCCATCGTCCCTGTCTTTGCCCGCCGGACTTCGACTGGCTACGCCATGTCAGTGCACGAACCGTTTGTGGTGGAGAAAACTGCTGATCTTGAAGCCGACATCATGCGGGGGATGGCGGTCCTTGTCGGCGTCCTGGAGGAGGCGATTTCGGCGACTCCCGATCAGTGGGTCATGTTCCAGCGGGTGTGGCCAACGGAACCGGTCGACCCTGTCCGCGTCTTTCCGGTCGGGTCGCCGCTCGAGAGCGAACTCTTGGAGCGGTTCGCCGCCGTGCTGCCCTCGCCGCGGCAACCGTCGCGGCGGGACGATCAGCCGGAGCCCCCTGAGGCGGAATCATCCACAGATCGTAGGGACCAGCGTTCTCGACCTCCAGCCTTATGATCTCCCCGACCGGCAACTCGCCCGGCACGAAGACCAACCCATCCACCTCCGGCGCGTGGCGCCGGGCTCGTCCCACCGAGATGGGCTCAACCCCGCCAGCGGCATCCTCCGCCTCACCGACGGCCTCGATCAAGACTTCCAGTTGTTGACCGACCAATTCCCGGTTCTTTCTATGCGAGATCCCCTGCTGCACTTCCATCAGGGCGTTTCGACGCTCCGTTGCCACCTCTGCCGGGACAGCGTCAGCGAGGGATGCCGCCTTCGTCCCAGGTTCCGGTGAGTAGGTAAACGCGCCAACGTGGTCGAATTCCATCTCCTCGACGAACCGCAGCAGAATCTCAAATTGCTCGTCTGTCTCGCCGGGGTAGCCAACGATGAAGGTGGTCCGCATAGCCAGGTCGTTGAGCTTCGTCCGGGCGTGATCTACGAGTCTGCGGGTCATCTCAACATCGCTTGGCCGGTTCATTGAGCGCAGCACGGACTTATCGGCGTGCTGGATCGGCATGTCCAAATAGGGCAGGAGCGCTTGGTGCTCTGCCATCACATCCACCATTCGTAACGTCAGTGGACTTGGATAGATGTAGAGCATCCGGAGCCACGGCAGGTTCGGCACCTGCTCCGCAATCATCTCTAGAAGTTGCGGCAGACCGTGTTTCATCCCTAGGTCCGCGCCATAGCGGATCGTGTCCTGTGCAACCAGGACGACTTCTTTCGTCCCGCCAGCAACCAGATCAACAATCTCCTGAATCACATGAAGTGGCCGCTTGCTTGCCTGACGCCCCTTGATGCTCGGGATCGTGCAGAAGGCGCAATTGTGGTCACACCCGTCGGCAATCTTGACGTACGTGGACGGACCTGCGTCCCGCCGGCTGAACGTCGTCAGCATCCCTTCGCAGCCAGCGACTTCCTGAACGTCCGGCGCCCCAATCAGACCGCCAACCACGTCACCGATCCGGTACCACTCCCGGGTGGTAAGGACGTGGTCGACCCCTGTCGGAAGGTCATCCTTATAGTTGCCGAGCGCAGGGAGGCAACCCGCGGCAATCACGAGCTGCCCGTCCCGGCGGTCTTTCAATAGCTCCTCGATGACCCCGATAGACTCGGCGCGGGCGGCGCCGAGGAAGCCGCAGGTGTTCACAATGACCACCTCCGCGTCTTCCGGTCGCTGAGCACCGGTCATTCCCCGCTGCCGGAGCAGGTGGTCCATCCCGTCCGAATCGACGCGATTCTTGGAGCAGCCAAGCGTTACGATATGGAACGCTCGATCATTGAGGGACGGAGGGGACGCCATGGGAATGCTACTCACGAAGGTACTCCTGAATTACCGATAGTTCACAAACTGGAGGGCCACCGGATAATCGGCTGCCTTGAGTGCCTGGATGACCGCCTGGAGGTCGTCCTTGTTCTTCCCCTGAATGCGAAGCGTGTCGCCCTGAATCTGGGGAGTCACCTTCTTGAAATCGTCGCGAATCTGCTTCGCGATCTGCTTTGCCACGTCATCCGGGATGCCCTCCCGAAGCTTGACCGTCTGGCGCACGCGGCCTCCAGAGGCCTGCTCCTCCGAACCGTAGTCCAGGATCTTCAGGGAGAGGTTTCGCCGGATCAGTTTCGACTCAAGGATGTCACGGACGGCTTGGAGCGCATACTCGTTCGCGGTCCCGATGGTCAACTCAGCGTCACCGAGCTTTAACTCCGTCTTAGAGTCCTTCAAGTCGTACCGGGTTTGAATCTCTCGCTCCGCTTGGTCAACAGCATTCTTCAACTCTTGCCGGTCGAACTTGGAAACGACATCAAATGAAACCGTCGAAGCCACGTGCACCCTCCTTCCCATGCAAAAACACCTAAGTCTAGCAGAACCGTCTCTCGCACCGGCTCTCGTCCCATCCTCTCGTCGTCTCGCCGGGGTGATGCGCCGGTAACGGTATAGGGGCAACGGACAGGGTCGGATTGGTATCTTGTGCGGTGAATGGCGCACTCCTGTGCCAGACGGCTTCTGGCGACACGTGGCGGCGGCACCAGGAACGTTGAGGATAACCATACTGTGAGGTCTACGGACGCGATCAATCGACGTCTCTCCCCGTCTCTGGGGCGGTCAACCAAGACCCCGGACCGTTCCGTTGGCGGAAACCCGACCAGCCTCGCACGCCCCCTGCTCGGCTTGCCCATTCTGTACAAGGTCTTGTTAGCCAATGCGGGGATCGTGGTAATTGGTGCCGTAGCCGGTACATGGATCACGCTGCGGATGGCCAAACGCATCCCTGAGCAGAATCACGGGTTGCTGGTGCCCCTCTTCGTGGTTGCCGGGATCATCTTGAGCGTCCTCGTCAACTTCATCGTGCTCCGGGCGGCGTTTCGCCCGCTCAGCAATCTGGAGCGCGCCGCGACTGCAGTGCGCTTAGGTGACCTCTCTGTGCGGGCGGAACAGAGCACGTTCGGGGACCCACAACTCGCTCACCTTGCTTCGACGTTCAATGCCACACTGGATGAGATCGCGCGGGATCGCAACGAGCTCCGATCCCTCGCCTCCCAAGTCATTCGGGCTCAGGAGCAGGAGCGCAAGCGTGTAGCACGGGAACTCCACGACGATACGGCTCAAGTCCTCTTTGCTCAACTCCTACGTGTCGCCGCTCTCAAGAACTCATCAAGCGAGGAGGCGCGACAGACCGCGGCGACGTTGGAGCAGATGACCGTTGAGGCATTGGAGAGCGTGCGCCGCCTGGCCTTGGAGCTGCGGCCGCCGGCCCTGGACGACCTTGGACTTTTAGCGGCCCTCGGCGACCTGGCGCAGCGGTTCAGCGAGAAACTTAAGATCCCGGTTGACTACCAAGCTCGCGGACCTAGGGAGCGGCTCCCTTCGGAGGTGGAACTTGTCCTTTATCGGGTCGCGCAGGAAGCGTTAACCAATATCGCGAAGCACGCTGGGGCGAGTCACGTCTGGATTGACCTCGATCGGACACCGGAAGACGTCTCCATTTCGGTCCGCGACAATGGCTGGGGCTTTGATCGGCATCGAGCCATTGCGGGCGATCAGCATGGTCTCGGTCTCGGATTGTTTGGGATGGAGGAACGGGTGGCACTGGTGGGCGGCACATTCAAGATCTGGCCGATGCGCAGGGGAGGAACCGAGATCTACGCCTTCATCCCCCTCAACGATCCTCAGGCCGTCAGGGGAGAAGTGGGTCTGTGATCGAGACGGACGTTCGAGGGGATCGCCCAGGGTCCATCCAAATTCTTCTCGCCGATGATCATGGGATCGTCCGCGCGGGATTGCGGGCGCTGCTGGAAGCCCAGCCGGAAATGCGGGTGGTGGCCGAAGCGGCCGATGGCCCGTCAGCCGTCGCGCTGACGAGGCGGCACGTTCCTACCGTAGTGGTCGCCGACCTCTCCATGCCGGGCGGCGGGCTAGAGACCATCCGCGAGATTACCGCGCTGGGGCTTCCAACGCGGGTCTTGGTGCTCACGGTTCACGCGGAGGAGCGATACCTGCTCCCGGTGCTCGAGGCCGGCGGCTCGGGGTACGTCCGAAAATCCAGTGCCCACACAGATCTCCTCGACGCTATTCGAACCGTCGCCCGCGGAGAAGTGTTCCTCGATCCCAGCGCCACGAAGACGCTCCTGCGGGGGTACTTGGGCCGCGTTCATTCAGGAGATGAACTTGATCTCGGGGAAATCCTGTCAGAACGGGAGCGGGAGGTCGTCAAGTTGACGGCGGAGGGGTACACCGCGCAGCAGTGCGGGGATATTCTATCCCTCAGCCCGAAAACCATCGAAACCTATCGCCACCGGGC
The DNA here is from genome assembly GCA_030773875.1 of Chloroflexota bacterium. The sequence goes on from JALYMD010000903.1 coordinate 8,815, forward strand.
TATGCAGAAGCTCGGGCTGACCAATCGAGCAGAGCTGGTGCGCTACGCGCTCCGTGCAGGGCTGTTGGGAGCGGACGAAACGTAGAGCGCCGCGGGAGCCCTGTAAGGATTTGTTTGACCCTCAAGGACAAAAACCCCGACATCTTGAGCAGGAATTCACAAAAGCCACCCGTCACCTTGGCCCGTTTCCCTCGACTACAGTACTCACGTCGGGTTCTCGGTACTAGCGCCGAGAACAATCTGATGATGGCCTTGCTGCCTCTACATGCCCGTCGGCATGGATGAGGCGCCGGTACCCTCGTGTCCTCGTCGGTTTCCACATACGTTCAGGAGCACGCCACAATGGGATCCTCTGCTCCATCTGCCGTCATCGCTCCCAATCGCTCTCGAAAGGAAGGGAGAACGACCGGCCCGGCCTCGGTCCATCCGAAGTGGCTGGTGGTAGAGCCTCAGGTCGAAGGAGAGATCCAAGACCCGGAAGATGCTGCTCGCTTCTCTGCGTTCATGCAACTGCAGAAAACGGCTGGGGCGCTCGACCGAGCTGCAACCGACGCCCTTGCTGATCTCGATTTGACGGCTGGCGCGTTCGGGGCGCTGCTCGAGCTCCAAGCGGTCGGTGATACTGGTCTCGCTCCCTCGGAGCTAGCGCGTCGCCTTGCGGTAGCTCGCCGAACCGCAACGCTGTACGTCGACATTCTCTCTCGCCAGGGCTGGGCCGAGCGCAGCGCCCATCCTGAAGATCGCCGGATGGTGCTCGCACGCCTCACGCCGAAGGGTCAACAGCTGCTGGAAGAGCTTGGGGCCGCCTACAAGCGGCGCCTCGCGGCGCTCATGGGCGATATTACCCCGCTCCAGGCCGAACGCCTCCGCCAACTTCTCACGCTTATCGGCTCCGGAGACACCACGGCGACGCGGTAAACGAGGAGGCGGGTAATACTCCGCCTCCCGATTCCCTGGCTGGCGCATGACTGGCCAACCAGCTTCACTCTCCTTTGAGGTGAGTGAACAGGCTCGGCTAGATGACGGACTGGTCCACGACATGTGGCTCCCAGCGGCGACACAGCACAACTGACCGCTCGGTCACATCTAACCAGCTTCCGCCCTCGCAGACGCGATGACTCTCCCCCACTGGTTGCGCCGTATCGATCATCACCTGCCAAACAGCACTTGAGCGGTGAGCGAACCGTGGCAATCGGAACGGAACGAGCGTTTCTTGGGCGTTCAGCAGAATCAGCAAGGTGTCGCCAAGGAGGCGGTTGCCGTACTCGTCTTGCTCATCGATGGCATCCCCGGCGAGACGAAGGCCAAGTGCCCGCGTCTCGGCATCGTCCCACTCGGCGTCCGTCATCTCTTGGCCGTCTGGGCGGTACCAGGTCAAATCCTTCACATCGGAGCCCCGGATGCGGCGCCCTTGAAAGAACTTCCGACGACGCAAGACCGGCTGCTCTTTCCGGAGCGCCACTAACCGGCGCGTGAACTCCAAAAGCACCTCGTCCCGCTCATCCAGCGACCAATCAAACCAACTCAGCGGATTGTCCTGGCAGTAGGCATTGTTGTTGCCGAGTTGGGTCCGTCCCAACTCGTCACCGCCGCAGATCATTGGCACGCCCTGAGAGAGCAGCAATGTGGCGAGGAAGTTTCGCTTTTGCTTCTCCCGAAGGGCCACAATGCCTGGGTCGTCGGTCGGCCCCTCCACGCCATAGTTGGCGGAGATATTGTCGTCGCTGCCGTCCCGGTTCTCTTCGCCGTTTGCTTCGTTGTGCTTCCGCTCATAGGAAACAAGATCTTCAAGTGTGAACCCGTCGTGGGCCGTGATGAAATTGATGCTGGCATACGGCCGGCGGCCGTCATTCTGATAGAGATCGGACGACCCAGTCAGGCGGTACCCCATCTCAGCGGCCGGCCTACGATCACCCCGCCAAAAGGAACGGACCGTATCGCGGTACTTGCCGTTCCACTCCGTCCACAGAATGGGAAAGTTGCCGACCTGGTAGCCCCCCTCGCCGATATCCCAGGGCTCCGCGATTAATTTGACCTGTGAGAGCACGGGATCTTGATGCACGATGTCAAAGAACGCCGAGAGCCGGTCCACCTCGAACAACTCGCGAGCGAGCGCCGAAGCCAGGTCAAACCGAAACCCGTCGACGTGCATCTCCAGAACCCAGTAGCGCAGCGAGTCCATGATCAGCTGCAGGACCTGCGGGTGACGGACGTTCATGGTGTTGCCCGTTCCCGTGAAGTCCATGTAGTACCGCTGGTTGTCAGGAACGAGTCGGTAGTACACCGAATTGTCGATGCCGCGGAAGGAGAGCGTCGGGCCGAGGTGATTGCCTTCCGCGGTGTGGTTATAGACGACATCGAGAATAACTTCGATGCCCGCCGCGTGCAGCGATTTGACCATCCCCTTGAACTCGGCGACCTGCTCGCCTCCGGTTCCAGCACCTGAATAACGCGCGTCGGGGGCAAAGAACCCGATGGTGTTGTAACCCCAGTAGTTCCGAAGGTTCTTCTTGACCAAGAAACCATCATCAAGGAAAGCATGGACGGGCAGCAGCTCTACGGCGGTGACGCCGAGTCGCTTCAAATAATCGATAGCAACAGGGTGACCGAGTCCTGCATAGGTCCCACGGAGATCAGGCGGGATACCGGGATGACGAGCGGTGAATCCTTTGACGTGAACCTCGTAGATGACTGAATTGTGCCAGGGCACGCGGGGCGGCCGGTCAATCTCCCAGTCAAAGAACGGGTCCGCGACCACGGCCTTGGGAACTCCCTCCGTGTCATCGCGATCGTCCTTGCTCAGGTCAAGCGCTGGGTCACCGATGCGATACCCAAAAACGGGAGCCGACCAGTCGACGGCACCGTGAATCGCCCGCGCGTAGGGGTCGACAAGCAGTTTTGCCGGGTTGAATCGGTGGCCCTCCTGCGGGGCATACGGTCCATCGACGCGATAGCCATAGACCTGGCCTGGCCGCACCCCCGGCACGTAGCCATGCCAGACATGGGCCGTTTGCTCCCGCAGGCGGATGCACCCACGTTCCTCGCCGGAGGCTGGGTGTTCGAAAAAGCAGAGGTCCACCGACGTGGCGTTCTCAGAGAACAGGGCGAAGTTCGTTCCCTGACCGTCCCACGTCGCTCCCAGAGGATACGGCCTGCCCGGCCAGAGTTTGAGGCGCCGGCCGGACACACGCTGGTTCAAGCTCACGGACATCCTCACTCCGGTCAACATTCCCGGCGGAGCCGGATCATCACGAACTTGCTTGCCGCGCCATGGAAGCCGAACGCTTCACGCGAACCGGCCCCCGTTCCCGGGGGCCAGGTGCGGCATCATTAGTAGCGATCTTAATGTTCAGCTGTGGCTAGCGGGTCACCTCTGGCGGGACCGGTCAGTCGGCCGCATCCACCCCGGTCGTCGCGGCACCTGCTAAATCCTCCGACGCCGAGTCCTCTTCTAACAAGTGGACGTAGATCAACTCAAACATTTCTTCCGATCCCGCGTGCTCACGT
>JALYMD010000904.1 GCA_030773875.1 Chloroflexota bacterium
GGAGACTACCCTGACCCACCGCTTCGCGGGCAGCCACTGCCTCTGCCACGGGGCGCTCGGCAACCTCGAACTCGTCCTCCAGGCCGCCACGGCGCTCGGCGAGCCGCGGTGGCGGGGCGAGCTCGCCCGCTGGTCGGCGATCGTCCTCGCGAGCGTCGCCCACGACGGCGCGCGCTGCGCCAACCGCCTCGCCGTGGAATCGCCGGGGCTGATGACCGGCCTGGCCGGCATCGGCTACGGGCTGCTGCGGTTGGCGGCGCCGACCCGCGTTCCCTCTGTCCTGCTCCTGGAGCCCCACGGTCGCTGATCTGATGTGCCTCGCTAGGCGGCAGGATATCCACATGGCAGACGGTCTTGACCGGACTTTGATAGACGGGTCGTCGAACCCACGCAGCGCAGAGCCGGGTAGGTCCAGCTCGGCATACTTCATGGGCCGGCCGATGCCATGCCCGAGAGGTTTTGCAACGCCCTCTTATGCGCGGGCTGTGTTACCGGCGTTCTCCGCGGAGCTTGCGTCACCGGTCAATGTCACCCAGCGCCTCATCGAACCGCTCGTTTCCGACGACCACAGTCCAGGGCCGCACCTCCCATCGCGTCACCAGGCCGTTTATCACGTAGGGATCGGCGCGGGCGAACTCCTCAACAACGGACGGATCCTCCGCCCGAAAGACGAGGAGTGCCCGGTCGATTGGGGCGCTCAATGCGCCGGCCAGAAGGAGCTTCCCCCGTCCGTACGTTTCCCTGGCCAGCCGGAGGTGCTCCTCCCGGTATGCCGACCGGCGTTCTACATAATCATCAACCAGGTCGTACATCAGCGCGAAGTAGCTCATGCCGATTCCGCCACCTCTCCTGGGATCGCTGCCCTCGCTGTTTCAAGGTCGTCAGCGCGACGGCACTTGACGGTCCCCCCCTGAGCCACCCGTCCCTGCGCGATTCTTTCAGACCCGCTTAGTTTGCTCGGATTATCGCGTCGTGCTGCGTGCCTAGGACAGGAGGCACGACGCCGGTCAGTGCGGGACCTCCTGTTCAGAGGCGGTTGAGCGGGTATCATCCTGCCACTCGGCCGACAGGCGGGCGCAGGTCTCGCCCTGACAATGGTGTCCGGCCCATCGCATGGCTCAGGGGTGAGCACGTGATCGCAACGCAGTCCACGAACGAAGAGACCTTCCGCGAGGCAAACACTGCCGCAGTGGCCGAACTGGAGCGGCGCCTGGCGCGAGCGGCGGCAGGTGGCGGCGAGGCGGCGCAGGCGAAGCAGCGGGCCCGAGGCAAGCTGCCGGTGCGCGAGCGGATTGAGCGTGTTCTCGATCCCGCCTCACCCTTCCTCGAACTCTCGCCCCTTGCTGCCGACGGGATGTACGACAACGCTAGCCCCAGTGCCGGGATCGTGACTGGCATCGGCCGCATCGGAGGGCGCGAGGTCGTCCTCGTCGCCAACGACCCGACCGTCAAGGGCGGCACCTACTTTCCGATGACGGTCAAGAAGCACCTCCGCGCGCAGGAGATCGCCCTCGCCAACAACCTGCCGTGCCTCTACCTCGTCGATTCCGGTGGGGCCTTCCTGCCGCTCCAGAGCGAGGTCTTTCCGGACAAGGAGCACTTCGGGCGCATCTTCCGGAACCAGGCGCTCCTGTCGGCGCGCGGCCTCCGCCAGGTCGCCGTCGTGCTCGGCTCCTGCACGGCCGGCGGCGCCTACGTCCCCGCGATGTGCGACGAGGCCGTGATCGTCCGCGGAGCGGGCACCATCTTTCTGGCCGGTCCCCCTTTGGTCAAAGCAGCGACCGGGGAAGAGGTCTCCGCGGAGGAGCTTGGCGGCGCGGACGTCCACGCCCGCATTAGCGGGGTGGTGGACCATGTCGTGGACGATGAGCTGGCGGCCCTGGCCCTTGCCCGCGACCTGATGAGCGCCCCCCGCCCTACGCCTCCCTCCTCGCCCTGGGCGCGGGAGCCGATCCGGGAGCCGGAGGAGGACCCGCAGGATCTGCTCGCGCTCGTTCCCCCGGACCCCCGCCGCCCCTACGACGCGCGGCAGGTCCTGCGGCGCGTCCTCGACGGGAGCCGGATGCGCGAGTTCAAGGCGGAATACGGCCAGACCCTCGTCTGCGCCTTCGGTCACCTCTACGGCATCCCGGTCGGCGTCCTTGCCAACAACGGCATCCTCTTTCCGGAGTCGGCTCGCAAGGGCACCCACTTCGTGATGCTCTGCGCCCAGCAGCGGATCCCGCTCCTCTTCTTGCAGAACATCACCGGCTTCATCGTCGGCCGCCGGTACGAGCACGAGGGTGTGGCCCGCGACGGCGCCAAGATGGTCGCTGCCGTTGCTGTCGCCCAGGTGCCCAAGATCACGGTCATGATCGGCGCCAGCTACGGGGCCGGAAACTACGCGATGTGCGGCCGCGCCTACGACCCGCGGTTCGTCTTCTCCTGGCCGACCCACCGCATCGCCGTGATGGGCGGCGAGCAGGCGGCCGGCGTCTTGACGGACATCCGACGCCAGAGCGCCCAGGCCCGCGGGATCGAGCTTGACGAAACAGATCTGACCGCGATTCGGCAGGAGGTCGAGGCCCGCTACGAGGAGGAGGCGAGTCCCTACTACGCGACCGCCCGCCTCTGGGACGACGGCATCATCGACCCTCGCCAGACGCGCCAAGTGGTCGGCCTGGCGCTGGCGACCACCCTCAACGCCCCGATCCTCCCGACGGACTACGGCGTCCTGCGCATCTAAGCGGTGCGATGACACTGAATTATCAGTCGACGCCTCCCTGGCGCGCCGTTCCACAGGTGATACGAAACGTCTGTGCGTCACCGGCTGGTGCCGGCAGGAAGGGTGAAGCGGCTATCTCTGGACGTGGAGAGACCAAGCGCTTAATCGCGCCGATCGCCGGCATCTATGCCTGGCACGATGCGCTCAACTCCGGGAATACCGATCGCCTCGTGGAACTGGTCCACGAGGAAGTCGAGGTTGGTGGCCCCCGAGCGGCAGGTCGTGGGGTCGTCCTGCTCCGCGAGTGGGTGGAGCGGGCGGAGATTCGGCTCGAACCCAGGCGCGTGTTCCATCAGGACGGCGCGGTGGTCGTTGAGCAGCGCGCGGCGTGGCGCTCTGCCGACACCGGTCGGTACGGTGATCCGCACGGTATTGCCTCATCCTTCTGGATTCGCGATGGCCGCGTACAACGCGTGACGTGCTACGCCGACCTCGACGAGGCGCTCGCAGCGGCAGGGCTCGACACGTCTCACGAGGTGAGGGGGGCGGCAACCGGACCGTAGGCAGGAACCCGTACAGAGGAGCAGGACGGCGGGATGCAACAGCA
>JALYMD010000905.1 GCA_030773875.1 Chloroflexota bacterium
TTGATCGGCTCCTCGAAGAGCTCTGTCCGCAGCGGATTCGGATTTTGGTCGAACTCCAACAAGCCCGCGTTGGGCAGCGAGGCGATGAAGTGCATGTTAGCGATCGAACTCACGGCGGACGAAAAGACGTGGGGGATGATGGGTAACCCGTAGGCTTGCGCTAAGGCCGCGACCTTACGAGACTCCGTGATGCCACCGGTCCAAATGACGTCGGGCTGCACGATGTCGACCGCCCGCCGCGCGATCAACTCCCGGAACCCTGGCAATCCTGTCTCGGTCTCGTACCCAGCGACCGGCGTGTCGAGGCGCTGGGCGACGAGCGCGCTCCCCTCGATGTCGTCCGTGGCCACTGGCTCCTCCAGCCAGGCGATGTCGAAGCGCTCGACCTCCCGCATGAATTTGAGCGCTACGGAGGGTGTCCACGCGTTGTTAGCGTCGATGGCGAGACCCACTCCGGGGCTTAACGATTCCCGCGCCGCTCGTACCCGTTCGATGTCCTCATCAAGCGTCGCGGTGGCGTAGTCAGCCGCCGGCATCTCATGGAGCGGATTGAGCAAAACGTCGGGGTTACGACCGACCTTGATCTTGACGTGCCGGAAGCCCCGGGACGCGTAGCCGCCCACCTCTTCCGCTAGCTCGGCGATCCCTTTCTCTCCCGCGTAGAAGCCCGCGGACGCATAGGCCGTCAAGGTGTCACGATAGCCGCCGAGCAACCGGTAGAGAGGTGTTCCGGTGGCCTGGCCGATGATGTCCCAGAGGGCGATGTCGATCCCGCTGATCGCCATCATCAGCATTCCACGCCGCCCTCGCTGATGAGCTCGGGTCGCCATCATGGCCCAGAGTTTCTCCACATGAAAGGGATCGGCTCCGAGGACCGTCGTTCGCAACTCCCCAAGAATGATCGCTTCGGTGCTCTCGAGATAGCCGCCGTAGGCCGCCGCCTCGCCAAGCCCTACGATGCCGGTGTCGGTGTGGACCTGCACCAGTAGCGTGGGCCGGTCAGGCATGTAATGGATGGCATCTGCCATCGGAACGTCCATCTGGTAGCGGAGCTTGATCGTGGTGACGTCGGTAATGCGCAACAGATCCTCCACAACATCAGAACGCGGCGAAGGGTTTTTAGTTCGCAGGAAACGGCCACTAGGACATGCGACCGATGCATAATCGAAGGGTGGGAACATGGCACGGCCGAGCAAAATGACCTGCGGCTTCTATCGCCTCCTCTCGTGCCGCCTCATGACGCACCCGCCCGCTCCGGCGGATGGAGCAGGTCGAACAGCTGACCAACCACCTCGGGTCCAGCGGGAGTGCGGAGCGCACGCTGTCACCGACATGCAGCGCAGAAACCGATCCCAGCCTGAACATCACCGGCGCTGGCCGGGCTCTCATTGGCGATAGCAAGGGTCGTTCGAGACAGTGGTTGGGGAGTGTATTCCGGTTGGCACTGGTGTCAATAGGCCGCCAAAGGCTTCAACGCCCTATCGGGAAGGCTACCAAGCTTGTCACTCGGTGCTCTTGACGCGCCAAGTGCCCCGTGTAGAATCGGCACAGCGTTTCGCTCTCCAGAGCCATTGCTTCGCCGCCGACACTCCGTTCAGTGGAGGTTCTCCTTCGGCTCGGCATGGAGGCCCGTAGCTAGACCAGGGGAACCGTTAGAGGTCGTGGCAAGCCTGCCGCCCGAAAAACACCGTGTCGGTGATTCGGAGCGGGCCAGGTCCTGTGAGGTGGGTGCGCTGCTGCACCCCCTTTGACACGTTCGGGTCTTATGGGGCGGGGAACAGTACCCGGGCCAGGCTAGGTTGTCCGGACGAAGCGAGGAGAAAGAAGCATGGATCGGGAACTGTCGCGTCGTCATCTCCTCAAACTTGCGGCGGCCGGGGCCGGCGCGGCCGCGCTGAGCCCGCTGCTCGTGAAGCGGGCTTGGGCGCAGGACCTGCCGAAGTTGGAGAAAAAAGACACTTACACGGTGGGCTTTTGCCAGACCGGAAGCAACAACCCGTGGCGCCTCGCCGAGACCAAGAGCATGCAGGACGAGGCGGCGAAGCGGGGCTACAAGCTCATTGCGACCGACGCCAACGAGGACACAGCGAAGCAGATCGCCGATGTCGCTTCGGTGATTGCTCAGCGTCCCGACATCCTCATCTTCCCGCCCCGAGAGTCGGGTCCACTTGCCCCGTCGGTCCTCCAAGCTAAGCAGGCCGGCATCCCGGTGATCCTGATTGACCGCGATGTGGAGCACGACGTCGCCAAGCCGGGCCGGGACTACATCACCTTCATCGGCTCCGACTTCGTGGATCAGGGTCGCCGCGCGGCTGAGTGGCTCATCGGCGCCACCGGCGGCAGCGCCAAGATCATCGAGTTGGAAGGCACGACCGGGGCAGACCCGGCGATCGACCGCAAGCAAGGCTTTGACGAGTTGATCCTTGGCGGGTCCTTCAAGGGGACCCCCGTGGCCACGCCCGTCGCGGGGATGCAGATTCTGGCATCCCAGACCGGAAACTTTACCCGCAACGAAGGCAGGCAGGTGATGGAAACCCTGCTCCAGGCCTATCCAGATGTGACTGCGGTTTATGCCCACAACGACGAGATGGCAATCGGCGCGATTGCGGCTCTGGAAGCCGCGGGCCGCAAGCCAGGCCAGGACGTGATCCTCGTCTCCATCGACGGCGAGAACGACGCGCTCCAGGCAATCGTGGACGGCAAACTCGGCGCTACTGTCGAGTCCAGCCCGTTCTTCGGTCCGATCGCATTCGAGACCATGCTCAAGTACGCCAACGGTGAGGATCTGCCGGACTGGGTCGTCGTGCAAGATCGGTTCTTCGACAAGAGCAATGCGGCCGAGTTCGTCGGCAAGCAGTTCTAAAGACCAGGTCGCAGGAGACGGTTCAGACAGCGAGAGTGAAGGGGCGACCTGCAGGTCGCCCC
>JALYMD010000906.1 GCA_030773875.1 Chloroflexota bacterium
GATCTCTTCCTGATCAACGGCCACATGCATGGGGCGGTGCCGCCGATTCAGGTGGCTGAGGGGGAGCGAGTTCTGCTGCGGCTGGTGCACGCCGGTCACCTGCCCCACCCCTTCCACATCCACGGTCACAGCTTCAAGATCGTGGCGACCGATGGCAACCCGATCCCCGAAGTCGCCCAATGGACCAAGGACACGGTCCTCATCGCCCCGGGGGAGCGCTACGACCTGGAGCTGGTCGCCGACAACCCGGGCGTCTGGATGGTCCACTGCCACATCGAGCACCACATGGCCAACGGGATGATGACGCTGCTCGCCTACGACGGAGTCAAGCCCAGCGGTCCCGCCGCCGACCTCGTTGGGGCGCAGGGACCCGTGTCCACCACAGAGGATCCAGCTTCGAGCCACACCGGGCACGGCTCGACGGAGACGACGGCGGCGCCCACCGGCCCAGACCCGGAAGTGGAGGCGGGGCTGGCGGGAGTTGAGGCCGACGGGGTGGTAGAGATCGAGATGGTCGACGACCGGTTCCAGCCGCGGGAGGTCGAGGTGGCGGCGGGGACGACGGTGAAGTGGGTCAACAAGGGACGGAACTGGCACAGCATCGCCTCCCGGGACGGGGGGTTCTCGTCGCCCAAGCTGGGACCGGGGGAGAGCTTCTCCTTCCGCTTTGAAGCCCAGGGGGTTTATCGCTACTTCTGCAAACACCACGGGTTGCAAGGCATGGCCGGCCGGGTGACGGTCACGTAACCACCGGCCGGCGAGCACCAAGAAAGGAGGGCAAGGGGGGCAAAACGTCAGGGATGCTCCGCCGATGGCGTGCGGGGTGGTCAGGTGCGGACACGGGAAAGGGAAAGACACTGATGGGTCATCTTCGCGTTCCGACGCAGCGAGTGCTCGCGGTTTGCGCGCTCCTGCTCGCCACGTTGGCGAGCATAGTCTCTACTGCGGGGGCCCAGGATGCCACGCCGGGAACGGACGGGGGAGGGACGCTGTCCCAGTTCGGTCTTCCGGAGGTGCGCATCACGATCGAGGATGGCCAGATCCAGGCGCCGGCTGAGGCTCCGGCCGGTCAGCTGCTGCTGGTGGTCGACAACCGCATGGACTTTCCGGGCGGCGTCTCGCTGATCCAACCGCCGGCAGGCACGAGTGTCGAGGAGATGATGGGCCCTCCGCCCGCGTCGCCAGAGGCTGGTGTGCCGACCGATGCCGAGATGGCCTCACCCGAGGCGGCCGAGGGCGGCGAGGAAGAGCAGCTCCCACCATGGTTCTTCACCTCGACCTGGGCCGGTGGTGCCTTTGCCGGTCCAGGGATGACGGGGGAGGCAGTTATCACGCTGACGCCTGGGGACTGGGTGGTATTGGCCCAGGAGGACATGGCTCCTGCCGTCATCACGGTGACCGAGGGCGGAGCCACCCCTGGTACGACCGGGCAGATCACGGCTGACGCTACGGTTGAACTGGACGACTTCCAGATCCTCCTGCCGCAGGAGATCCAGGCCGGTCCCCAAATATGGGAGGTCACGAACGTCGGCGACCAGCCGCACGAGCTGTTTATCACGAAGACGCCCGAGTTGCTGACCGTCGAGCAGGCGGAGCAGTTGGTCCAGCTGGATCCTGAATCCGGAGAGATTCCAGCGGGTCTCCCTGACCCCACGACGTTCGAGGATGTCGGTGGAGTGGCCCCGATCTCCCAGGATGTGACCGTCTACTCCGAGATCAACCTCGAGCCGGGCAACTACGTTGCCGTCTGCTTTATGCCGGACCAGGAAACCGGTATGCCGCACGCATTGAAGGGCATGTTCGTGATCTTCCAGGTCGGTGAGGCCGGCCAGGAGGTCTCGCCCCCGGCCTCACCCGAGCCGATGGATGGCACACCGGTCGCGCACCACTAATCGCGATCGCTAACCTAGCTGCCAGCCGGGACGTTCGCCCCGGCGACGAGGACTCTACAAAGAAGACCGCCGGGTGCCACGCCTGGCGGTCTTCTCTTATCTCGCTCCTGCTGCTCCTGCGAGTGCAAGGAATCGAGGCGGCCTCAATCTGATCGGGTCTTTCAATGTGAATGGTCACGGTTCGATTCCTATCTGGACGGGAGCACTCTACGCGTGCCTGACCTTATTAGATTAGACGTGGTTCAGGTCGCCGGATGGGCCGCCGGAGAAACGCAGGGATGTACGACACCGCTCCGCGATTGGTCGAGGCGTCTGGTCTGCATTGACTCCTCATCGCCTTCAACGCCAGATGGCTATCCCAAGGAGTATTCGATCAGCAGCACGAAGGCCATGCCTCTCGGATCGTTCTGGCCTCCCTTTAGCCTGCCCAGTCGTACTCCATGCTACGTGCGGTCTCTGCGGCGACGGTGGGGCCGTGGAGGCGGCCGACGAGGTGGAGCGCCATGTCGATCCCGGCCGAGACGCCAGCGGAGGTCACGATGCGGCCTTCGTCCACCACCCGCAGATCGTCGCGGACATCGACCGCCGGGTGGTGGTCTCGCAGCCAGTCGATGCTTGCCCAGTGGGTCGTCGCGCGACAACCGTCGAGCAACCCATTCGCGGCCAGCAAGAAGGCGCCGGTGCAGACGCTCGTGGT
>JALYMD010000907.1 GCA_030773875.1 Chloroflexota bacterium
TCAGCGAAAGTCCGCCAACGCGAACAGCAAGCGAAGGGCCGGGTACTGCGGGATTTACGGTGTTCTCCTGGACCATCCATGGTCATCGTCAGCGCTTTCGGTCGCAGTTCTTCAGGACCCGGCCGCCGTCCCGAGCCGGCAGGACTCGCTAAGCGAGCCCGTTTGCATCGGCACCCATCTTGCCATGAGCCACCAGCGCCGCTCTAGCATTGCCGTCAGGCACGGCCGCCCGCTCCGGCATCTCCCCGTGGGACAACCGACGAGGCCAGCCACAACGAGAAACGGCGCCAGAGCATGCCTGCGCTCGTGGATGCTCGCGTCGGCGTCGAGGAGGAGCGCGATGGATCTGGTGAAGAAGGCGACCTCCCTTGTGACCGGGCAGGAGCGGGACGACCCGGTCGGCACCGTCCACGTCGTGGATCCGAGCCCGCTCAACTGGCTCTGGATCACCTACAACACGGTCGAGGAGTTGGTCCGCGTCGGAACGTCCGGGCTCATCGAGCCGGCGGCGATGACCGCCTACCGCTGGGCGGACGACCGGACGCTTGAGGTCGACGTGCGGGAAGGCGAGGTCTTCCCGGACGGCGAGCCGCTCACCGCCGCCTCGGTCAAGCGGGCCTTCGACGAGCAGCAGCGCTGGGCGTCGCCGCATCCGCCGGGCACCCAGTTCAACCTCGACCCCCGCACCCGCTGCGAGGTGACGGGCGAGCGGACGGTCCGCTTTCATTTCCCCGAACCAGACGGCCTTGCCATCGGCAAGCTGCGCGCGATGCACATCATGAGCACACGCTTCTGGGAGGAGGTGGGCTTCGGGTACACGCGCAACGGCTCCGGCGAGGGGCACTGGTGAGTGATCGACGCGCCGGGCCCGTGGGGCACCGGGCCGTTCGCCCTCGCCGACGGGTTCTCGTCGCTCGACACCGAGCGAGCGACCATCAGCCGAGGGCCGTTCGCCTGCACCTGGCTCTGGCGCGAAGATCGCACCCCCCGGCTGCGCCTCGTCGCCAACCCGCGCTACTGGGACACCGGTCGTGGCCCGCACCTGCGGGAGATCGTCTTTCGCAACGACCTGTCGCCAGAGCGGGCGCTCGAGCTCGTCTGCACGACGGAGGGCGAGGTCGACATCGTGACGGAGGTTTCGCCCGCCGAGGCCGAGCGCGTCGAGCGGTCCAAACACGCCAAGCTCGTCGCGACTGACGCGATCCGCGCGATCGCCGGGGTCATCAACCGCGACGCGAACGGGTTGCCGCTGGGAGACCTGCGTGCGCGGCAGGCACTAAACCTCGCCGTCGACCAGGACGGGTTGGTCGCTGAGGCGATGTTCGGGCGGGCCAAACCGCTCGCTGGGCTCACCCCGCGGTCGGGGATCTTGCTCCTGGATCGCCTGATGCCTCCGCTCTTCTCGCCGTACCCGCACGACCCTGGCCGCGCCAGCGAGCTATGGCGCGAGGCGGGCGGGGGGCAGACTCGGCCGCTTCGCGTCGCCGCTCCGGACAAGCTGGAGCGCGTCGCCCGGAAGGTCGCGGGGGATCTTCAGGCGGGGCTTGGTACCGGCGTGGACGTGTTGATCTACCGGAGTGTCGAGGAGACGTGGCAGGTCCGGCGGCGGCTGGCGGAGAAGGCCGTGCCGCTGGATTGGGACATCCTCATCTGGGAACAGACTGCCCAGGCTGCGGACGGCGTGGTGTTGGAGCTGCACCGCGCCTTCGTCGGCGCGAGCGGCGAGTACCGCGCCGGCCCCGTCGTCCCCGAGTTCGAGGAGTTGTACGCGGAGCTGGTGGGGGAGACATCGCGGCTGAAGATGGCCCACCTCTCCCACCGCATCGATCTGTTCGTCCACGACGAGGCACTTGCGCTCTTCCTCTGCGCGCTGGAGGCGCTCTACGCGGTCAACAAGCACGTCGACTTCGTCCCGTACCGCACCACGTTCGAGCTTGCCGAGACCCGGGTGAGCGCCGAGCACTGGTCCCGCAGGTGACAAGGTTCCTTCGATTGGTCCGCTGGTCCCCGGCGCCTCAGTCTCGGTCCAGTAGCTCCAGCACGGGGGCGAAGGCCTCGATGCCGGTGACGGTGGGCGGGGCCAGCCAGACCTGGGCATGGACAACGCCGAGATCCGCGCAGGACTGCAATTCCGCGGCAATCTCCCCGGCCGACCCGGTCAACGGCCGCAGCGGCTCGCGGACGATCTTTGCCCAGAGCCAGTCACGTGACAGGCCCACCCCCGGCAGGTCGACCATTACCCCGACGGTTCGCTCTAGCGTAGCCGGGTCGCGCCCGACTTCCTGACAGGCGGCATCGATGGCGGCGAGGCGCGGCACGAGGGCCTCTGCCCGGTTCGGCCACGCCGCGTTCCAGACATCGGCGCGGCGAGCAGCAAGTCGATCCATCCGGGGGCTCCTGGCCCCGACGAGGATCGGGGGGCCGCCGGGGCGCAGGCCACGGGGTCGCAACTCGCACTCGCGCGCCTGGTAATGCCGGCCGACGAAGTCCACCTGCCCGTCGCGCAGCAGACCCCGGATGATCGTCAGGGCCTCCTCGAAGCGGTCGACTCGGTGGTCGGCCGGGTAGCCGTACGCGGCGAACTCGGCAGGGAGTGATCCTGCCCCGAGCCCAAGCGTCAGCCGCCCGCCGCTGATCTCGTCGACGGTGTCGGCCATCTTGGCGGTGAGAGCTGGGTTGCGGAAGCTGGTGCAACTGACAAACGGACCGAGCGCGATCCGGGAGGTGGAGGCGGCCAGGGCGGCGAGCAGCGACCAGCCCTCCCACATCCCAACTGGTCGCTCCTCCCGACCCGGCAGCCGGAAGAGGAGGTGATCCGAGACCCAGAGCGAGTCGAACCCAAGCTCTTCAGCCCGGCGGGCGATGGCGACAAGGTCCGCCCACCGAGCCGTGTCGCCGGCCATTGTGCCCTCGATCACCGGCAAGAGCAGCCCGACCTTGATCGGGCAACCGTGCGCGGCGGGGGTCGTTCCGGTCGTCTCGTCACCGGGTCGCTGAGCGGTCACTCCATTCCCCCCCTTATGGCAGCCCCATCGAGCAGCACCTTGCCACCCTATTGTGCCGGGAAGCGGAGCGGCCCGCTTGGGAGCTCCTGTGGCCGCCAGGAAGTCCTTAGCGTCGTGGGGCAACGTCTTCTTGGGCAGATGGCCGCACTCCGAATCTCGGGATGGCTGGAGGAGGTTGCCACCGCGCTGACGCGAGAGGATCCGGAGCGCCCTTGCGGCGTCTGGCGTTCTGCCGAAGGTCGAGACTTCACCGTGGCCGCACCGGCGATGGTGTGACCGCGTCCTGCCCAGGGGCGGGAACGCAGCGTGTCCTCGTAGCCGACGTCATGACTCGGTTCTTGGCGGCTGCCCCATGACGGGTCGACCATGACGGGTCGACGTCGATTGACACGGTCATGGTCCAGCGTGCTGCAAACATCTCTCTGACAGGTGGCTCTGTCGCGGCCAAGATCCTGGACCCACTCCCGGACAAAGCCCACGTCTGGCCTCCCCTCGAGTTAGCGGTAGAGGTGGTCGGGTGGGACGAGACCTTCCAGCGAGACGGCGATCAGCTCGTCGAGGCGGCGGGGCGTGGGCTGGCCGAGCGTCGCTCAACCCCTGACCGCAAGGTCGCGCGGCATAGACGCTGATGCCCGCCTGGGACGTGCGCGACTCTGTCACCCGCTCGTCCAAGGCGGCGGACGTAACCGGGGAGGGCCTCCGCCCGCTACGGCCAGCCGGATTCTTCTAGGGGGCTAACGGTCGCTTCGTTCAGCACGAGCTCGGGCGGGGCGCCCGCGATCCAGACGATCAGCGCGGCCACCTCGCCGGCCGGCAGCGCCTTCGTCGCCGGTAGCGGCTCGCGACCCTCGACCACCCGTTCGTCCCGCGACCAGGCGCCCCGCTGGGTGGCCATCCCTCCCGGGTAGAGGACACAGGCGCGGATGCCGTGGGGCTTGCCCTCGGCTGCCAGCGCCTGGGTCAACCCCGTCAGCCCGAACTTCGAGGCGCAGTAGGCGCTCGCGTTGGCCCAGCCACGCTTGCCGGCCACAGAGGAGACATTGACGATCGTGCCCCGACCGGTGCGCCTCATGTGCGGGAAGACTGCCTTGGCGAGCGCGAACGGCGCTCGGAGGTTCACGGCAAGGACTCGGTCCCAGTCCGGGATTGCTAGCTCTTCCACCGGCCCTGGTACGTCGGTCCCGGCCGCGTTGACCAGGACGTCGACCCGCCCGAAGGCCGTGGCGGCGGCATCCGCCGCGGCCAGCAGCGCCTCCTCGTCCGCCAGGTCGAGCGGAAGGGACAGGGCGCGGCGGCCGGTAGTCTCCGCAATCTCCTGCGCCACCTGCCGCAGGTCGTCCTCGCTGCGGGCAAGGAGGGCGACGTCAGCACCCGCCTGGGCGAGGGCGATCGCCGTGGCGCGGCCCAGCCCGCTGCTGGCCCCGGTCACCAGTGCGGCCTGTCCGGTCAACCGTGGGGCGTCCTGAGTTGCCATCGCGCCGCCTCCCATGCCACTCCGTCATCAGGACCGAGCATACCAGCGGCCTAGGCAGCGTGCTGGATCGGGCTGCGCCCTTATCAAAACGCTGAGCCGTTATCTGGGGAAGGTCTGCCGCCCACGGTCACCAGCGCCATTTGTTGTCAGGTATCCGATGAGGCCTGGGGCCGGGTTTGACCGCGATGCCTGAGGAGCACGATTGCCGTACACTTCCGCGATCTGACGTGGACGACGAAGGCATTCCGTGCCGCCCTGCCCCGGGCTGCGCCAGTAGACCAGGAAGGCAGGGCACCCGCGTGGACCCCAACCGCTCGCCTGCAGTTCTCCCGGATCTGCCCCGGCTCCCGACGCGGGTCCCCGGCCTCGATACGATCCTCGGCGGCGGCTTGGTCGCTGGCGACACCTATCTCGTCACGGGGGAGCCTGGCACCGGGAAGACCACCCTGGGGAACCAACTCGCCTTCGCCCACGCCGCCGCCGGTAACACCGCCCTCGTGGCGACGCTGCTGACCGAGACGCACGACCGGATGCTGGCCCACCTGCGCGGCTTCCGCTTCGTCGATCCGGCCTTGGTCGGTGAGCGCCTCCCCTACCTCAGCCTGCTCGGCGCCCTGCAGGAGGGAGGCTTGGACGCCGTCCTGGGCGCGCTCGTCACTGCGATCCGGCGTCACCGAGCGAGCCTGCTGATCGTCGACGGGGCGGGGTCGGCCGAGACGTTCGCCCCGTCCAGCTTCGACTTTGGTGGCTTCATCCACGCGCTCCAGGCCCGAACGGCCCTCCTGGGCTGCACCACGGTCCTGCTTTCCGGTGATCGCGAGGCCGCCGCCGCCACGACCCACGTCGACGGCCTGCTCCAGCTCGTCAACGAGCCGATCGCATCGCGCGATGTGCGCTGGCTGCGGGTGGCAAAGCTGCGCGGCTCGGCCTACCTCAACGGACGCCACCAGTTCACCATCGGCCCCGACGGGGTCGCGGTCTTCCCCCGCCTTGAGGCCGCGTACGCGGAGCGTGAGCCCGTCTGGCAGGAGCCGGCGGAGCGCCTCGCCGTGGGCGTTCCTGGCATCGACGCCATGCTGGCCGGCGGCCTCGCAATCGGCAGCTCCACGCTGCTCCTCGGCACGCCAGGAGGGGGCAAGACCCTGCTTGGCCTCCACTTCATGACCGAGGGCGCGCGCCGGGGCGAGCCCGGGCTGATCGCCAGCTTCCAAGAGACCGCCCCGGCCATGGCCGCGACGGCCGATCGGGCGGGGATGGGACTCAGCCAGCATGTGGAGTCCGGGCTGGTGCGGGTGCTGTGGCGGGCGCCGTTGGAGCTGGCACCGGACGCGTGGGCCTGGCAGCTCCTTGCCGCGGTCGACGAGCACCGGCCGCGCCGCCTGGTCGTCGACGCCTTCACCGACCTCGTCCGGCTCTTCGCCGACCCCGAACGCCAGGTCCACTTCGCCCAGGCGCTGACCAACGAGTTGGGGGACCGGGGCGTCACGAGCCTCTTCGTGCTGGAGATCGACACCTTCGTTGGGCCGCAGCTGGCCGCCCCGGTGCCGACCATCTCGGCGACCATGGACACGGGGATCCTGCTGCGCACCGTCGAGCTGGGCTCCTCGCTGCGCCGACTCGTCTCGGTCCTCAAGCAGCGCCAAAGCGCCGTCGACCCGACCATCCGGGAGTTCGTGATTGGGCCGCAGGGGATCGTGGTGGGCGAGCCCTTCGACTCCGCGGCGCTCCTAACTGGGACTGCCCTCCCCGCCCCCACCTCCAACTAGGGGCACCCCGCGTGCGAAGCGGGAGCCATGGGCACGATCCTCGTCGTTGACGACGAACCCACGATCCTCGGCCTGCTGGTGGAGCTCCTCCAAGAGGAGGGGCACGCGACGCTGGCCGCGCGGGACGGGGTGGCGGCGAGGGAGGCGCTTGGGCGGGCAGTGCCGGACCTGGTGATCACCGACGCGATGATGCCCCGGCTCGACGGGCCGGGGCTGATCCGGTGGATGCGCCAGAAACCGGAGTTGCGCGACGTACCCGTGGTCCTCCTGAGCGCGGTAGTGCGCATCGACCCGGCCGATCTTGGCGCTGTGGCGTTCGTGGCCAAGCCGTTCGACCTGGTGACGCTGCTCGACGCGGTCGCCGCCGCCATTGGCCGAACACCCTCCTGAGCGCTTTGAGGAGGGTCACGCGTAGCGCGGTGGGGTCGCTGCACCCGGGGCGTCAAGGGCTTCTTAGAGGACCGTGTCGCTTGCACGGCCGACTCGGACAGGCCCTGCTCATTGACCTGGTGCCAGGCGGCCACAATTAAGGTCGGCGCCGGACTGGGGGCTGGCAGCAAGCAGAGGGGGACGCCCACCGCCTCCAGGTTCGGCAGCACCGCCTTGACGGGGGCGGCGCGGTGGACTGAGTCAGTGTCCAGGGACTTCCACTCGATCATGCCAGTTGCCGCCAGTTTTTGCGGGTGTGCGGTCCGCGACTGGGGCTGCAATCGCCACGGGGTCGAGGCGCTTGAGGGTGACCGACGTCGCCGTCTGCGGCTGGGTGAAGCCGCGCCCAAAGGAGGTGGCGCGGATGGTCAGGGTGAACGCGGACCCTGTGCTGCCACTCCAGCCACGGGACCAGGGGTGGCACCATCCAAGCCCGGTCGCGCACGTCGAGGAGCATCTTTGGGGAGGTGGTGGACTGGCGCTCCCGTCAGCGGGCCGATCCACCAGCGGGTTCGTCGCGTTGGCCGGGAACGCCTCGACGGCCCGGCGCACGGACTGATCGTTGCCGCTGAGGTGGCGTTCGATTTGGGGCAAGACGACGTCGGCGCGCGGCCGTGGCACCAGCGCCACGCGGGTGCGGATCCGAGGTAAAGCTCGGCGCACGGGTGCGAGCCCAGGGGCCGTCGCGCCGAGCATCGATCAACGGGAACCGGAGAAAGCATCGCCTCCGGATCGCCCTCCACCCGACGAACTCCGCTCGACTCACGTCGACCACCTCCACTGGCATCATCGTTGCTAGGCTCCGGAGTGTGACCGGCGTCACGGACTGGAGGCCCCATGGCACCGATTCCCCACGACACCGGCCCGGACAGAACGCTGGCCTTGCTTGCCGAGGGCTACACCTTCATTGGGAAGCGCTGCCGACGCTACCGATCCGATCTCTTCGAAACGCGGCTCATGCTCCGCAAGGCCGTCTGCATGACGGGTGAGGAGGCGGCCCGGGTCTTTTACCACCCCGACCGGTTCACCCGGCGGGGAGCCCTGCCCCCTACGACACTGCGGCTGTTGTTGGACAAGGGCAGCGTGTCGCTCCTCGACGGCGAAGCCCATCGTCAGCGGAAGGAGATGTTCCTGTCGCTGATGACGCCGGAGTCGATCTCTCGGCTCGCGGACCTGATGGCGGATCATTGGCGCGCTGCCGTCGGAACGTGGGCCACAAAGGACACGGTCGTGCTCGACGAGGGGGTGCAGGAGATCCTCTGCCGGGCGGTCTGCCAATGGGCCGGCGTGCCGCTCCCGGAAGCAGAGGCCAAACGACGGACGCGCGAGTTCCAGGCCATGTTCGAGGGTGCCGGAGCCGTCGGGCCGCGGATGTGGCGGGGCATGCTCCTGCGGTCTCGAACGGAGCGTTGGATCCGAGGCATCATCGAGGCAACCCGGGCCGGCGAACTGCCGGTTCCCGAGGGGAGCGCGGTGCACGTCGTCGCCTGGCACCGGGATCTGGACGGGAACCTGCTGGATCCGGGGGCCGCGGCGGTGGAGATGATCAACGTGCTGCGCCCGATCGTGGCCGTCGCCCGGTTCGTGACCTTCACTGCCCTGGCGCTGCACGACTACCCCGCCTGGCGGGATCGATTTCAGGCCGGTGAGGACGTGGACCTCGAGCCGTTCGTGCAGGAGGTTCGCCGTTTCTACCCGTTCTTCCCATTCGTCGGGGGCCATGCGCGGAGCGCCTTCGACTGGCAGGGCTACCACTTCGCCAAGGGAACCTGGGTGATGCTGGACCTGTACGGCACCAACCACGATGCCCGGATCTGGGTGGAGCCGAACGCGTTCCGGCCGGAGCGCTTCCGCGGTGGAGACGGAAACGCCTTCAATTTCATTCCGCAAGGGGGAGGCGAGCATGAGAGCGGTCATCGCTGCGCGGGCGAATGGATCACGATCGCTCTCATGAAGCGCGCGGTGCAGCTGCTAACGACGGCCATGCGGTACGACGTGCCGGAGCAGGACCTGCGGATCGACCTGTCGCGGATGCCGGCCGTCCCGCGGAGCCGGTTCGTGATCAGCAACGTGAGGCCAGCCGGCTAGCTCAGAGAGGGAGGATGATCACGCAGATCCTCCCCACGGCCCGATCGGCTCGCAGACGATTACCGCCGCCTTCTGCCCCAGCGCTGCTCCGGCTCAAGGACAGGGCGCCCTCACGACTAGAGGCCGTCGAGGGCGACGGTACTCATCCACTCGGTCGGCGGCTCCCCCCAGCCGCTCAACGTCTCGTCGGTGAGGTCGACCACGTAGCCGAGGTGGCGGTCGGCGTCGTCGAAGACCGCCACCACCTCATCCCCCGTCGGCAGGCGGCCCCAACCCGCCCGCAGCCGCTCCGCCCCAGCCACGAAATCGCCAATCGAGGCCCCGTCGAGCGGGGGTACAAGGTGGTCGACAACGGGCACGCCGTCCTTGGTGACCTGGATGCAGTGGTCCGAGACGAGGAGACGGTATCCGTCCACGTAGCCTGACCGCCCGATATACTCGACCATTGCCATCACCTCCAGCTCTGGGCACGCGTGTCGATCGCCCGCCCCATTCCGGTCGTGAGCGCGGTCAACGCCAGCAAGCGTGCGGCATCGCCG
>JALYMD010000908.1 GCA_030773875.1 Chloroflexota bacterium
TCTACGCGGCGCGGTTCGACCCCACGACCGCGCTCTGGCAGCCGGCCCGGCCCATGCCGGGCGGCGATATTCAGATGGGCCCCGCGGCGGTGGTGGACCAACGGGGCACGCTGCACCTCATCTACTCTGACCGGGCGAAGGACGCGCCCAACGCGTTCGCGACCCTCGTCTACGCCCGTTCCGACGGCAACAGCGGCTGGACCATGCCAGTCCGAGTTGCGCCATCCCCCAACGCCGGCCATCAACTCAGTGGTTCTCTCGCGGTGGATGGCGCCGGCCGTCTCCACGCGATCTGGCAGGACCAACGCGGCGTGCCGCCAGCGGATCAGGCCAAGTCCGCAGCGAGCGCCGATGTCTACTCCAGTTCGCTCGTGGGCAATGCATGGACGGCGCCCGTCCAGGTGAACCAACCGCTCGGCTCAGACGTGCACGCCAACCAGCCCCACCTCGCGGTCGACGGCGACCGCGTCGTGGCGGTCTGGTCCATCTATCGGGGCACCAGCCGGGAGGAACTGCACAGCGCCATCCGCGTGGAGTGGAGCACGCGCCCGCTGGACCCGATGCAGGCATGGGCCGAACCGCAGCCCCTGTTCGATCGCGGCGGAGGTGACATCGGGGGCCGTCTCATTGACTTGGCGGCCGATCCGGGCGGCGGCGTGGCGGTCGCCTTCGGCCGCCGCAGCGCCGCCGCCCGGATCGATCTGTTTCTCCGCCGGTTGCCGAGGGCGTCCGAGACATGGGACGGGGAGATCTTACTTACGTCGGGCAGCCGCGGCAGCTATCCCTCGCTCGCCATCGCCCCGAACGGCACCACCTATGTCGTCTATAACGTGGTCGTGACCGTTGACCCGGCCAACCCTGTGGAGGTCGGGGCCGTCGCTTTAGCGCCTCGCTCCGAGACGCCGAGTGAGGAGACCATTCTCACGGCCGGCGAGGAGGGCGCCGAGGGGTGGGCGGTGGCGACCACGGACGAGCAGGGTCGGCTCTGGATCATCTACTTTCACCAGCCGACAGGGAGCCACATCAGCCAGGAGGTCCGCTGCCTTCGCGGGGCGACCGTCGAACCACGGCGGTAAGGTTCGGGAAGTCAAGCCGATGGTCGATGAGAGCACGGCACCCCTGAGGAGGGAGCCCGTCCTCATTGGTCTGTCCAAACAACGAAGGGACAGATGGCTTGCACGACCCTCCACTGCAGGCACGTGCTGAATGCGCCGCGCTCCATACCAGAGCATGCAGGAGCGGAGACGGGTCAGACCCGGATGAGAAGGACGACGAGGGCACCGACGCAGAGGTACGGGCCGTACGCGACGGCGTCCCGGCGCCCGGCGCGGCGAGTCGCAAGCAGCAGCACCGCTCCGACCCCGCCGAAGAACATGCCGTAAAAGAGCGCTGTCGCGACATCCGGCCAGCCGGTCATCGCGCCGATCACCGCCGCGAGATAGACATCCCCCCGGCCGAAGGGCACGACCGCGAGGTTGCGGTAGATGCCGGCGGCAAGGGCGAAGAAGAAGCCGAAGGCGAGCAGCGCCACTCCGGCTGCGAGCAGATGGTTGAGCAGTGTCCCCACCCCATCCACTAGGGCGAAGCCGAATCCTAGCAGCAGCCCGAGGCCGATGATGTTGGTGTAGATGTAGCGGGTCCACCAGTCCACAAGCAGGATGACGAGCAGCGGCACGGTGAAGATGAGGGTCGCCGCAAGGGAAACTCCGTCGTCTGAGCGAGCCGCCACCGCCGCGAAATATCCAGCGACCCCCAACTCAAACAGGACCCGGGCGATGGGCTGCCCGACGCCGCAGGCCCGGCAGCGCCGGACTCGGCCGCATCCGTACACCGGCAGCCAGGCGGCGGCGGGCAGCGGTGCGGAGCAGGAGGCACAGGCGGGTCCGGAGAAAAGCGGGCGATGGGCTGCCTGGGCGGCGGCGATGACCCAGACCGCGCTCCCGACGAACAGTCCGACCGTGCCCAGGAGCAGAATGACGGGCAGACTCACGTGCGCGCGGCCCGCGCCGCGAGCGCGGCCTCCCGCATCACCGCGACCGGGGCACGGCGGCCGGTCCAGAGTTCGAGCGCCCGTGCCCCCTGGTGAATCAGCATCGGCAGGCCGTCAAGGGTCGCCAGCCTGCGCTCCCGCGCCGCCACCAGGAGATCGGTGTCCCGATAGGTCAGATCGACCACGAGCCCGTCCCCGGGCAGCAGATCGAGAAGCGCGAGGGGCAGCGGAGCCTCACCAGGGTGCCATCCCGCGGCGGTGGCGTTGACGAGCAGGGTGATCTGAGGCAACGCCGCTGCGAGCGCCTGGGGATCAGACGGGATCAACCGGAGGGACAGCGGGGCCAAGGCGTCGCGCAGCGCTTGCGCCCGTTCAGGGGTGCGGTTGGCGATGGTGATCTGCTCCAAGCCCATCTCGCTCAACGCCAGGACGACGGCGCGGGCAGCACCGCCCGCGCCCAGGATGAGGGCCGCTCGGTTTGCCATATCCAGCCCGGTCTCGAGGAGGCCGGCCACGAACCCAGGAACGTCGGTGTTGTCGCCGAAGAGGTGGCCGCCCCGGTGCACGATGGTATTGACCGCTCCGGCCTGCTGAGCTAGGGGCGTGACCTCGTCGAGGTAGGCCATCACGGCGAGCTTGTGCGGCACGGTGACGTTGGCGCCGAGGACATCCGGGGCGCGGAG
>JALYMD010000909.1 GCA_030773875.1 Chloroflexota bacterium
TGCTGATCCTGCTTCCGATCTTGCTCACCTGGTACGCCCTCGCCGAGGCATCCAAGGCCTACGACACCTACATCGCCAACAACCCGAATGAGGTCAGGCTGCCTCTTCTCCTGCTCTGGCAGCGCGGGTTTGGCGGTGAGGCCAGTCCGTTCGCCCCATCGTTCGCTACCGTGGCCCTCACGGACGCCATCATCATTGCCCTGATCATCGTGCTCACCTTTTTTGCCCACGGGCGGCGGGAGAGGCGCGAAGACCAGATCGCTGCGACGGCGGGCCACTTCCAGGCTGACCTCGACAATGCCCTAGGTGCGGCAACCGTCGCCCTCGCCGCCGATCGTGGTACCCGGCCGGCGATGCTGGTCCGAAGCGTCGAGCGTCTTGCCGACCGGTTCGATCGCAGTACGCAGGAACTTCTGAATCGGCTCCGGGTCGAGCACGAGCGTCTTGAAGCGGTCGCCAATCGACGGGAACGGGAGTTCGCGGACTTCGGTGTCTTCGCGAGCAGCATGCGTGCTGGAGCGGAGGAAACCCAACGCCTCCTCATCGACCTCCGTCAAGTCTCCGGAGGTCTCCAGGCCGCCCTTGAGGACCTCACCGGCGAGGTCGGGATGGCCGGGGAGCACCAGCGCAACCTTCTCGGAACCATGGGGAACTTGGAGCGCCTCATCGCCTCCGGCATCCAGAGCGACCAGACCGTGACGCGCCAACTCACCGATGCCGCGGCCAGCCTGGCCGACGCGGCTGACAAGGCGATGTCGGGGGCCGAAGCGGCGTCGCAGGCAGGACGGGTGGCGACAGAGGCGGTGCGGGGAATCGCGGACCTCGCATCCACTTTAGCCACGAGCCAGGCCCGGATGGAGGCGGCGACCGCCGCGGAGGCCGAGTCGAACACCCGGCTCGCCGACGCGCTGCGCGGCAGCACCGGTGGCATTACCACCAGCACCAGGCACCTCAACGAGATCGGCGCCGGACTGGCTCAACTTCGCGAAGAGTTTGGTCGCCTGGCGGACTTGAGCGCGGACCAAGCCAACACACTCGGAGAACTCCTCTCGGAGCAGAGCACGATTGCCTCCGGCCTTTCGCAGGTCGCGCGTGACCTGAGTGCGGTTGGGATCGCCACCGCACAGCGTCAGCGGGAGGTCAACGAGGACCTTGCCGTCCTGCTCAACCGGCTGGATGGGCTGACCACTCTACTGGCCCGTGCCACGGCCAGCACCCCTAACGCCGACGCGCTTCAGCAAGCCGTGGCCGGCACCCTACGGTCGGAGATGAGAGCCCAGACCGAGGCGATTTTGGACACCATAGGCAGCCGTCCCAGCAGCCGACCCCCGGCTCCCGTGCCTGCCACCGGCGGCGAGGATCCCCGCACACCGGGCGAAGGACCGCGATCCGCGACGAGCTTGTGGCCGCGTAACCAGCGCCGGCCGGGATCGTAGCGACCTGTGGTGATAGGCGCCTACGCGGCCACCTGGCGTCGGACGAACCGACGCTGGACCCCTATGACGCGCCCAGAGCCCGCACGGCCCACCAGATCCGGTCAGGCCGCTGGGGCATTGATTGATGAACACACATCACTGCGAGGGCCCCACGGGTGAACCGACGACGCCGGGATCGGGACGATATGCTGCGGCTGGGAGGCTGGCTCTTCGCCGACCTCCTGCTCGGCCTCGCCATGCTCTTCTTCGCCGCCAACACCATTGGCTCGCCGCCCCCGACACCGACACCGACGGCGACTCCGAACCTTCTAGCCACCGCGACGGCAGAATTGAACGCCCTCGCCACCCGCTCGAATCAGGAAGCAGCCGCAGCCGCGGCGAGCGCGACGGAGGCGGCGGTTCGGGCGGCCGAGACAGCCAGTGCCCTCAGCTCGGAGGTGGCCTTCGAGCAAGCAGCCGCCCAGCAGACGGCAATCTCCCAGGCGACGGCAGAAGCTCTCCGTCAGCAGGCCGCTACCGCCACCGCCGACGCCCTTGCAACACGCGCCGCCCTCACGGCGGAGCAACGTGCGACAGTAGACGCTCAGGCGACCCAGGACGCCCTCGCCGCTGAGGCGACCATCGCTGCCTTCGCAACCCAGCAGGCAGCCAGCGCCCAGAACATCGACACGATGACCCGCGAGCAGGCGACTGCCGCCGCCCAGGCGACCGCTGATGCTGTGGCAGCCCGCGCCACCATCGACGCCCTTGCCACCCAGGGAGCGTTGGTCGCGAGCATCGCGACCGAGAACGCCCTCAGCGGAGCCAACGTCCTCGCGACGGCCAACGCCCAGGCAACCCAGGTCGCCGAGATCGCTGCAGTCGCCACCCAAAACGCGCAGACGGGGGCCAACGCCCTCGCCACCGAGCAGGCCCGCTTGCAAATCGTCCAGTCCGCGGTGTCGGCTCTCCAAACACAGGAGGCCGTCGCCCGCCAAACGGCGGCCGTCCTGGCGACCGCCGCGGTCGGGAACTCACTCAATCTCAACTTTGTCCAGGAAGTGATCCAAGTCGACCGGGTCGGCGTGGTGAACGGCGACCCTGCTGCTCGAGATGCGGCACGGGCGGAATTGGGACGGGTGCTCGACAAGTATCGGGAGGAATGTCGAGTCGGCTTCGCCCTGACATCGGGCTATGCGCCCGGCATCGGTGAGGGCAACCAGTTCGCCGACGCGATCAACGAGATCCTTCGCGAAGATTTTCCCGACCTGTTCGGCGATGCTGCCTTTGAGTCAGTCGCCTTCGTCGACGAGCCGGATGGCCAGGTCGAGATCCGCCTCTTCCTGTTCTCCGGGTGCCCTGTCGGTGCCCCGCCCCCGACGGAGCCAGCGCCCTAGCCTTGGGGAGATGCTGCTCTCGCATCTCCCCAAGATGACGGCCGCGAACCCGGTCCTTTCCGCTACCCTTCCGGCTCTTCCGGACTCACCTTGTAGGCCCGACCCAGCCCGGCGTAACGGTCCGCGCCTAAATGGTGCAGGAGCCGCCCAGCATCCGTCTCCACGTTCCAGAAGCCATCGAAGGCTTCATCCAGCGCCAACACCGAGAGGACGCGCCCCACGAACAGGTCGTGATCGCCGAACGAACGTCGATCCACGACCCCGCATTCCAGATGGGCCACGCACTCCGCAACAAGGGGCGCCTCGATCTCAAGGGCCTCGCCGGGGGTCAGGCCCGCGGTAGCGAATTTGTCCCCCTCGCGACCGGAGACCGTGCCGCAGGTATGGACTGCGGTCATCAGGTCGGCGGTCGGGATGTTGAGGGCAAAGACCTCGGACTTGCTCACGAACTCGTGGGTGAGCCGCCCCGGGTGAATAGCCAAGCCGACGAGCGTCGGCTCAAAGCCCAACGGAAGCAACCAACCTGCGGTCATCAGATTCGGGTGGTCGTGGTACAGACTGGACACGAGTGCGAGTGGGCCCGGTGCCAACAGGCGTAGGGCATCGCGGGGCTGAAGCTGTCGCTTAGTCGCCATTGTCCAGAAATCCTTTCTCAGCTTGCTTGGAGTCACGATGCGCGGGAGCACGCTGCCCGGCCCCGGCGATGATCCAACCCCGCGGGCTGGCTTTCGTCGAGGCGGTCATGTTCCCGCTCGACATCAGGTTTCCGCCCAATCCGGATTCAGCGCCTCGCAGTAGGCATCTAGTGTCAACTTCGCCGTGCGGTCCCAGGTAAAGGTCGCGGCGCGGGCTAGCCCTCTCGATCGTAGCGCCGCCGCTAGCGCCGGCGTATTGAGAACATCGACCACCGCTGTCGCGAGTGCATCCGGTTCGGGCTCGACCAGGAGGCCGCCATCACCCACGACCTCTGGCAAACTCGTCCGGTTCGCGGCGATCGTGGGGACGCCGCACGCCATGGCCTCCAGAGCGGTTAACCCAAACCCCTCGTAGAGCGATGGCGTGACGTAGAGCGCGGCCCCCTGGTAGAGAGCGAGCTTGTCGGCGTCGGAGACGAATCCGGTCAACACGACCCGTTCCGCAAGGCCAAGTCGTTCCACCACCGGCTCTAACGGAGGAAAGACGGTTGGGTTGTTGGTGTGCGGTGCCCCCGCGATCACGAGCTGGGCCGACCCCCTTAGTTGTGGCAGGGCCCGCGCAAACGCCTCCAGGAGTACCGGCAGGTTCTTGCGCACATCAAGCCCGCCGACGTTGAACACGTATCGACCCCGGATGCCGTGTCGCGCCGCGACGGCGCGAGAAGTGGCCGCATTCGTGGCGGGAACGTGGTCCGCCGTGGCGGCCTCGGGCGCGACGCGAATCCGTGAAGGAGGCACCTTCAGCAGACGCTCGATGTCGTCCGCTGCCGCCCTCGACGGCGTTAGAACCATCCGTGCTCGAGGCGCTGCCCGGCGCAAGGCCGCAACTCGCAGCCGCATGGCTTGGGTAGCGCGGTAGGCTGGAAGGATCAGCGGGATAACGTCGTGGATAGTCAGCACCAGGGGTAGCCGCGATCCAACAGGTGGCGTAGCGTGGGGCACGTGGAGAAGGTCGGGGCGGGCGCGGCGGGCAGCTAGGGCAACGCCGGCTAAATCCCAACCCAGGCGCCGGAACCGATCGAGGCGCGGCAGTCCTGCAGTGTCCACCTCGTTGGGGAGTGTCATGGTCATCGTGCCGACAGGGTTCTGGGGACGGAGCCCCGGAACGAGAAGGGCAATATCGAGATCCGGCTCGATCCGAACCAGCGCCCGCGCAAGCGAGCGTAGATAGGTGCCTGTACCGGAGGGCGGCAGCAGAAGAAAGCTGCCGTCCATCGCGATCCGCACTAGATGTCCACCTTCATCCCGTCCGCATCGGCGGCCCCGCTCGCTGGTCCTCTGGTGCCTACCATCGGAGCGGGCTCCTCGTCGCCTCCAGCTGAACAAGCCCTGATCCCGCCAGCGACTCTTGCCACCGCGGGCGGCCCGTAGTATACGTGTGGTCATCCCCGCAAACGTTGCCACGCTCAGTCGCTCGTTTCCCAGGTGGGGCATGGCCCGTGCTTTCCGAAAGAGTCAGAGCCGCGTGCCACCCCGGGACGCAAAGCATCGTCTATCACGGCGTGCAATGCTATACTTTGGTTAGTAAGTAACCGAGTGACGTTTCAGTGAGGAGCATTCCATGGCCCAGCCGATTGACGTGACCGACGGAACGTTTGAGCAAGAAGTTCTCAAGGCCGAGCAACCGGTACTGGTCGACTTCTGGGCCGCGTGGTGCGGACCCTGCCGCGCTATCAGCGGGATCCTGAAGGAGATCGCCGTAGAGCAGCAAGACCGCGTGAAGATCGCCAAGGTCAACATTGACGAGCACACGCAGTACGCTGCCCAACTCGGCGTGACGAGCCTGCCGACCCTCATCGTGTTCAAGGGTGGTCAGCCGGTGGATCGGATCATCGGCGCCCTGCCGAAGCGCTCTATCGTCGACCGCCTGGAGCCCCACCTGGCCTAACAACCCGCTCCAGAGGAATCTGCTGCGCCAGCGCCCTGACAGGATCATCCCTGCTGGGGCGCCCTGGTCTTTGGTGCCGGCGGCTCATGCGAAATCAGGCTGATCGCTTGGTCGTCCGTGACCGCCCATCAGTGCTCAGCCGCAGAGGGACTCCGTGGGGTGAGCCGGGGGATGCATCCTCGGGCAAGCGCAGACGCCGGCGCCCGGAGGAATAACAACGCTGGGACGGATTTGATATCAGAAGCACCAGGGGCCCAGCGCCGTAGACGATATCTACGGCTCGCCCGTCTCACCGGCACCTTCGTGGTAGTCGACACGTGCCGAGAGCAGGGCAATGAGCAGACCGGTGACGATCCCGCTCATCAACGCCGCTCGAAGGCTCGTGAGCTCCGTTAGCCCGCCGATCAAGGACGGGCCAAGCAGGAAGCCGCCGTAGCCGAGGGTTGTGAGCACGGAACTCGCCTGACCTGCGCGATCCGGGGCGAGATCACCGGCGAGAGAAAAGGCGACCGGAGCAACCGCGGCGAGCGCGAGCCCGACGGTCAGAAAGCCAGCCAAGATGAGCGCTGGGTGTTCGGTGGCAAGCGCGACGGTCATCCCTAGCGCCGCCAGCATCCCAGCCCCGCGCAGCGTGCCGTGGCGGCCCAACCGGTGCACGATGCCCGCCGTCGTCAGGCGCCCTGCCAGCATCGCAAGGTGGAACACTGCGGCGCCCGATGCGCCGAGCAGCACCGGCAGTTCCAGTGACGCCCGAAGGTAGATCACCGACCATGTCTCCATCATGCCCTCAAGGAGAAACCCGAGGCAGGTAATCCCAGCGACCAGCAGGATCGCACGGTCCCGGAAGAGCCCACCGGCACCGAGGCGCGCCGTCCGGGGAGTGGCTCCCGCCCCCGATCCGCTCGCCCACAGCATCGCCATCGTCGTTGCGACGATCATGGCCACCGACGGGTAGATCACCCGGTAGGTGACACCGGCCGCTGCCAGCGCCCCAGCGACGATCGCGCCGGTCGCTGCCCCGCCACTGAAGGCCGCGTGGAGCAACGGAATCACGCGCCGGCCCGTCGCCTGTTCATGGGCCATGGCCGCAGCGTTAATCCCGACATCGTAGACGCCGCAGGCGCCGAAGAAGCAGACCAGCAGCACGACGAGTCCGGCGTAGGCACCGACCAGGGAGAACCCGACAAAGCAGGCCGCCATCACCCCACCGGCGCCGACGATGAGCGCCCGGCGGCCCAAACGGTCAGCGAGTCTCCCACCGACCACCATAGCGGGGAGAGAGGCTACGACCCCGGACGAAAGCGCGACACCCAACGGCCCGGCGGAGACGCGCAGGGCGTCACTCAAGTCCGTCAGGAGCACCTGCCAGACACCGAACAGGAACCCGAACACGGCGAACGGTGCCGGGACGAGCAGGGCCTGATGCAGGCTGGACAGGTTCAAGTGATGTGTCGTCCGCGCGTTCCCCTGGGTCATCCCCCTTGCCCCCCCAAACCCCCGCTACCGCCAGGAGGAACCCATTGCAACGCTACCGGAGAGCAACCTGACGAACGGCTCGTCCGGCAACGAGTCCGGCCACGCCACCGCCCCAACCCATCGCCAGCCAGATGCCCAGGCGCTGAGAGACTTCCCCCTGGATGGCACAATCCAGCAGGTGACGGAACTTGTTATACGGACTCCGGATGTAGACTAAGGGAATGCCAAGACGTCTTGTGGTGCCCCCGCACCTTCCCCTCGCCGACCTGGAGGCTCGCTACCGTAGGGCTAGCGATCCAGTGACGCGCTCCC
>JALYMD010000910.1 GCA_030773875.1 Chloroflexota bacterium
CCCACTGGCGCCGGGCCACCGGCTACTCCCTGGACCAGTTCCTGAAGCGGGACGAGGCGTTCAACCCGGCCCGGCTGCTGGCCGCCTCTGAGGGCACCCTGGCGACGTTGCTGCGGGTGACGCTGGACCTGGTGCCGACTCCGGACCTGACCGGCCTGGTGCTGCTCCAGTTCGACGACCTGGTGGCAGCGATGGCCGCCACCCCCGCGATCCTGGAGACCGAGCCTTCGGCGATCGAGCTGATGGACCGGATGCTGGTCAACTTGACCCGCTCCCAGCCGGGCTACGCCAGCCAGATCGCGTTTATCCAGGGCGATCCGGCGGCGGTACTGGCGGTCGAGTTCTACGGAAAGAGCGAGCGCGAGTTGGAGCTGAAGTGCGCCCGGCTGGAGGAGCACCTCCGGCGCCGGGGCGTGCGGCTGATGGCCGATCCGCAGCGGGTGCTGGACGCGAAGCGGCAGGCGGACGTCTGGTCGGTGCGGAAGGCGGGGCTTGGCCTCCTGATGAGCGTCCGCGGGGACGCGAAGCCGATCCCGGTGATCGAGGACGTCTCGGTGCCGGTGGAGCACCTGGCCGACTACGTCCGAGCGGTCGAGGAGATGGTTGCCGCGCACGGCACCACCGCCGCCTACTACGCCCACGCCTCCGCGGGGTGCCTTCACATCCGGCCGCTGCTGAACCTGAAGACGGTGGGCGGCGTCTCGGCGATGAAGGAGATGGCCGACGCCGCCGCGGAGCTGGCCCACCGCTTCGGCGGAGTGATGAGCGGCGAGCACGGCGACGGCCTGCAGCGCTCGGAGCTGAACGAGTTGATCTTCGGCCCCGACCTATACGGGGCGATGCGGGAGTTCAAGGCCATCTTCGACCCGCGGGGGCTGATGAACCCGGGCAAGGTGGTCGACGCCCCGTCGATGACCGAGCATCTGCGCTACGGACCGAAGTACGCGGCGAAGCCGATCAAGACCCATCTGGATTTCTCGCAGGAGGGCGGCTTCCTGCAGGCCGCGGAGATGTGCAACGGCGCCGGGGTCTGCCGCAAGCTCAAGGCGGGCACGATGTGCCCCTCCTACATGGCCACCAAGGACGAGAAGGACACGACCCGCGGCCGCGCGAACGCGTTCCGCAACGCCCTGGCGGGTCAGGCCCTGGATCGGTCCGACTTCACCTCCAAGGCCACCTACGACGTGCTGGACCTGTGCATCTCGTGCAAGGCCTGCAAGACCGAGTGCCCGTCCAGCGTGGACATGGCCAAGTTGAAGGCGGAGTGGCTGGCCCACTACCACCAGGCGAACGGGACTCCGCTGCGCGCACGCGTCTTCGGCCACATCCACACGGTCTCGCGGCTCTCAGCGCCGTTCGCGCCGCTGGTGAACCTGGGGATGTGCACTCCGCTCGCCAGGCCGGTGATGCGGGCCTTGGGCGTCCACCCGGAGCGGCAGCTCTCGCCCTTCGCGCGGCGCACCTTTGTCCACCGCTGGCGCAAGCACAGGGAGCACCGCCCGGCGGAGCGGCAGACCCGGGGTCAGGTGGTCTACTTCCACGACACCTTCGCCACCTACAACTACCCGCGGATCGGGCTGGCGGCGGTGAAGCTACTGGAGGCGGCCGGGTTTGACGTGGTGGTCGAGGAGCGCCGTGCCTGCTGCGGCCGGCCGATGCTCTCCAAGGGGCTGATCGGGGACGCCAAGAAGGTGGCACGGAAGAACGTCGCGCTGCTCGCCCCCTACGCGAAGAAGGGCATCCCGATCGTCGGCACGGAGCCGAGCTGCATCCTGACGCTGCGCGACGAATACAAGGACTTGCTGCCGAACGACCCGGACACCGTCGCAGTGGCGCGAGAGTCGTTCATGATCGACGAGTTTTTGGCCAAGCTGGCGGCGGCGGACGACCTCGGCATCGCCTGGAAAGAGGGAACCGGACCGGACGTCCTCTTTCACGGCCACTGCCACCAGAAGGCTCTCATTGGCGTCGGGCCGTCGATGTCGATCCTTAGGGCGGCGGGCTGCCGGCCGACGGAGAGCGGCGCCGGCTGCTGCGGCATGGCGGGCTCGTTTGGCTACGAAGCGGAACACTACGACGTCTCGCGCAAGATCGGCGAGGAGCGGCTCTTCCCCGCCGTCAAGGCGGCAGACAAGGAGACTGTGATCTCGGTTGCGGGCGTCTCCTGCCGCCAGCAGATCGAGCACTTCGCCGGAAGGAAGCCGAGGCACATCGCCGAGGTACTGGCGAGTCGGATCGCGCCAGGGCACATCTGGGCCTCCCGCGCCCCGGAGCCGCTGCCGGACTCCGTCGCCCCGACGCCGGAAACCCTCGCCCACATGAAGAACACCCCGGCGGGTCCGGCGTAGCAGGAGAGATCGTTCTGCAGGTCAGGACATAAGCGCATGAGGCAGCCAACCTCGATCGATGTCACCGATATCCCAGAGCTCCGTCGGATTGCCGAGGAGGTGCGGGATACCCGTGAGCCGCTGGTCTTGCTGACGGAGGCGGGGGAAATCGCCGTCCTGGTACCCATCCAACAACAGGAGCGTCGACCGCACCGCCGACCAAGCCAGGCCGAGATAGACGCCGTGATGTCGGCAGCCGGGTCCTGGGAGGGGCTCGTTGACGTCGAGGAGCTCAAGGCTCAGTGGAACGCTGCCCGTGGCTCAAACCGGCCTCCCGTGGATCTCTAATTCGTGCCCTACCTTGTGGACAGCGACTGGGCAGCTGATTTTCTCGCGGGCAAACCAGCCGCGATCCAACTGATCGGGATGCTTCTGCCTAGTGGCATATCGATCAGCGCAATCTCCTACATGGAGGTGATGGAAGGCGTTCGTGGCAGCCGCAACAGCGCGGCACTTACCCAAGGCTTTCGTGCATTTCTTCGGGGAGTTCCGGTTTTGGCGTTCAGTCAGGAGATCGCTGACCAAGCAGCCGACATCCGGCTCGATCTGCGTGGCCGGAAGCGCCAGGTCAACGAGCGCGTGCTCGACATCCTGGTTGCCGTTACCGCGATGGACCATGGGCTGATGCTCATCACCCGCAACACGCGCGACTACGCCGACATCGCCGAGTTGCAGCTCTACCAACCAACCTAGGTCGTCACCTCCCCCGGGGTCCTTCACCGAAGGATTTCGTCCTGGGGCGGCAAGCTCCATGACCAACACCCGGGCCAAGCCGGCGGAACGCGGCTGGGGAGGCACGGAGCTCCGGCACTTGGTCTTGCGTTACTCCGTAGGTCAGAGATCGAGCAGGATCCGAAGGCGATCCTCGATCTCGGCCATCGTTTCCGGGGCGAGGTTCCCACGCCGGCGAAGCAGCCGCTCGATCGCAAAGACGCGCAGTTGATCGCACAGGATCACCGAAGGAACGGTCAGGCCGCCTTCCGGGGGCCTGACCGGGACATGAAACGGTACGCCCCGGTCGCGAGTTGTGACCGGGAGGACGAAGACAAGTCCACTTGGTCCCCGATTGAGGAGGTCGACCGAGGCGATGACCGCCGGCCGGCGCCCCGCTTGTTCGCGGCCACGCGTCGGATCGAAGTCGGTCTCCCAGACATCGCCCCGGACCAACTCTCCGGTCACTCCACCCACGGATCGTCCTCGAGGCCGTCCATCAGCGTCCCCTCCATGCTCCGGATCTCGGCCTGATAATCAGCCCACGCTTCGGGGTCGGCGCGGAGACGAGCGTAGGCGGCGTTCGCCTCCTCCAGGAACGCGCGCCGGCGCTCCCGCTCGACGATCTCGGCGAGCACTTCGCTCATGGGGCGCTTGCGGGCAGCGGCCAAATTTGCCAGCTTGTCGCGCGTCTCGGTCGAGATCTTGACGGTGGTCATCGCCATCACGCGCCTCCTTGCGGTTGCCTTGGCTCTCATGACCTGGAGATCTACATGATCTGGAGATCTATGGGTATACCGTTCAGTATACCCATAGGGGCTGATTCGGGAGATGGAAACGTGCTCCCGCAGCACAGCAGCCACCCTGGAAAGAAGTTCTCCGTTATCCGGTAAGGGCGCTTGCTGACGGCGAACGGCTGAAAATTTCCGTCAAACTCCGGATGCGTCTCTGGCCACCGATCCTCAGAATAGATCTGAACCCGGTGTCTGATCCGGGCGATGGGGGCAGAGAGGGCGCCATGGGAAACGGTACTCAGCGAGAGCGGCATTTCACCTGGGATGATGT
>JALYMD010000911.1 GCA_030773875.1 Chloroflexota bacterium
GGACGACGGCGGCCCTGGTGCATCTCCTCGACGCCACGATCCAACACCAACCGCTTATCTTCATAGAACAGATCCAACAGGCGACGCGCATTCTCCGGACTGGGCTCGGCATCGACCAGATCCAACAGGTCGGGGTTGATCTCCTCCCCAAGACCAGCGCTATCGACCAAAATCAGGCCGGTCACCGGGTCGGGTTCGTCCAGCGCAATCTGCATTGCGACCGCACCTCCGAGCGAGTGGCCGATCAGGATGGAGGGCATGAGCTTCAGCGCCGCCAACCCCTCCCGGACCGCCGCCGCGAGCGCGGTAATGGAATAATCGGTCACCTCTGGAGCGGGCTTGTCGCTGAGTCCGTGCCCTGGTAGGTCGAGCGCCAGGACGCGGTGCCGCTCCACCAAACCGCCGAGCAGGTTCTCCCACGTTCCCCGCGACCCGCCGAGCCCGTGGAGGAAGACAAGCGGTGTGGCCGCGGGCGGTCCTGCGATGAGGTAGGAGAGCGTGCGCCCGTTACCCAGGACGACAACATCCTCGCGAACCTCGCCCGTGGCGGCCTGACGGGCGACAGCGCGCTCGACATCCTCGCTGGTGATCCGGCCGCCGGGACCCGTCGCTGGGATGCCGGCGAGGTCGATGCCGAGTTCCCTTGCAAGCTTACGTGCCGCTGGGGAGGCGTTGACGCGGCCGGAGTCATCCCGAGCGGCGGCACGTGCCTCCCGGCTCCCGCGCTGGTCGTCTCCGCTGGCGCCTACCTTGGCTCCGGCACCTTGGGGGTGCGCTGGAGCGACGAGGGAGGCGATCTCCTCCTCCGAGAGAGCCTCGTTCGGCGCGGCGATCACGGCGACGGGGCCGCTGACCGGGACCTCGCTGCCGACAGCGGCGACAATCTTCAGAAGCACACCAGCGACCGGCGCCTCGACATCGTTGACCGCTTTCTCGGTCTCCACCGTCAGCAGCGGGTCGCCCTCCTCAATCTCGGCACCTTCGTCTCGCAACCAGCCGGTAACGGTCCCGGCCGTCATCGTCAGGCCCCACTTCGGCATCTTGACCAACGTCGGCATCGGTTTGACCTCGCTTCGCTCGGATGAGGAGGTGAAGGGGGACACTTCGCTGAAGGGGAGAGAGGAGATGGCGGCTGATCAACGGTGGGATCCGGTTTCGCGGACACTGCCGAGGAGACCGCCTAGCAGGCGACGGGCAGCGGCGATGGATGCCATCAGAGTCTCCGTGACGAAGGCGTCCATGTAGCTCAACTGCTCCGCGATCATCAGTGGGTTTCCACCTCGCAGAGGGAGCCGTAGGCCATCGAGAGATTGAGAGATGGTGGAAGAACTCTCGGGGTCCTGTTCGCCCGTGCCCCTCGGCAATGTTCGATGGATCGAGACTGCGGCCTTCCGCACCTGGGAGGTCAATCCGCCGAACTGCTCCTCGCACGGCCAGTTCTTGGTCGCCCCGTAGACCGCCACCACCAACCTCATTGCCTTCTGTCAGGCGATGAGATCACGATATCCTTGCCGCCCGGCTCCGTTTCCTCCGCTCACCCCGCGCACCGCCCCCCTTCTCCCCCTGCGCCCAGCGCCACCCCCTCGGCCCCCTTCACCCCCGTTTACAAAATCCCGCGCACAGTCTCGGCGATCTTTTCTGGGCTGGGGATATAGAACTGCTCCAGCGGCGGGCTGAATGGGACCGGAGTGTGGGGTGCGGTGACTAACTTGATCGGGGCGTCGAGGGTGTCGAAGCCCTTGTCGGCGACCATCGCTGCAATGTCGGCGGCGGCACCACAGCGAGGATTGTCCTCGTCGACGATGATCAGGTGGTGAGTTTTGGCCACCGAGCTCAGAATCGTCTCTTCGTCGAGCGGGGAGAGGGTGCGAGGATCGACGACCTCGACCTCAATTCCCTCGTCAGCCAGCATGTCAGCAGCAGCGAGCGACTGCTGGACCATGCGGGAGATGGCGACGATGGTGACGTCGCTTCCTTCGCGTTTGATATCCGCCACGCCGAGCGGAATCCCGTCCGTGCCCTTGGGCACCTCGCCCTTGGAGCCGTAGAGCACCTTGTTCTCAAAGAAGAGCACGAGATCGTCGTCGCGGATCGAGCTGAGCAGGAGACCGTAAGCGTCGGCAGGGGTGGACGGGATCACGGTCTTGATGCCGGGCATGTGAGTGAAGACGGAGTAGTGACAGCCGGAGTGCTGGCCGGCGGCGTTGACCCCGGCGCCGATCTGGGTCCGGATCGTCACCGGGCATCGGGCCTTGCCACCGAACATGTAGCGAAGCTTGGCACCCTGGTCGAAGATTTGATCCATGCAGCAGCCGAAGAAGTCGACGAACATCAGCTCCGCGATCGGGCGCAGGCCAGTGGCCGCCGCGCCGACCGCGGCGCCAATGAAGCCGGCCTCAGTGATCGGCGTGTCCAGAATCCGGTTGCGGCCGAACTCCTGCACGAGGCCCTTGGTGACACCCATCGGGCCGCCCCAAGCATCCTCGTTGATCAGGTGATCGACGTTGGCGCCACCGGCCACGTCCTCCCCCATGAGCACGGTTGTTGGGTCCTCGCGCATGGCGACCCGTAGCGCCTCGTTCACCGCCTGCAGATAGGTGAGGGTTCGAGTGGGAGCGGCTGTAACCATGGTTGTTCCTCCGTACGTGGCGAGGGTGTGAAGGAGGTGAAGCGGGCGCAGCAAGCAGCGCCCCTACCTCTGTGGCGCTTCCTGACTCCTCGACTCCCCGACTCCGTCAGTAGCTCACGTAGACGTCGGTGAGGGCTTCTTCGGGCTGGGGCCAAGGGGCAGCCTGCGCGTCGGCCCAGGCCTGCTGCAGATCAGCCACAACCCGGGCGTCGATGGCGTCCAATTCCTCTTCCGTGGCGAGGCCATGGTCCTTGATGTACTTCTTGGCACCGGCGATCGGGTCCCGGTCGCGGTAGCGGAGCACCTCCTCCTCCGTCCGGTAGGTGATCGTGTCGCCCTGGAAGTGGCCGTAGAAGCGGTAGGTCTTGGCCTCGATCAAGGTCGGCCCCGTACCGCGGCGGGCGCGAGCGATAGCCTCTCCAGCCGCCTCATAGACGGCGAAGAGGTCCAGACCGTCCACGACCACGCCGGGGATCTCGTAGGCGCCGGCGCGGTTGGCGATGTCGCTGGCAGAGCAGTGGTAGGCGACCGGGGTGGCCTCGGCGTAGCCGTTGTTCTCACAGACGAAGACGACCGGGAGCTTCCAGATGGCGGCCAGGTTGAGGGCTTCGTGGAAGGTGCCCTGGTTGGAGGCCCCGTCACCGAAGAAGCAAACCGCGACCGC